>CAZHIT010000235.1:0-4238 GCA_964533125.1 uncultured Candidatus Sumerlaeota bacterium | reverse complement strand
GATTACCTGGCCGGGGCAGTGCGGGAGTTAAATGTGCCGCTTGATTTGCGGGGGACGGAGTTTCAGAAACTGGTATGGAATACGGTCCGCCGCATTCCTTACGGGCAGACGATGACCTACGGGGGGATCGCCGCCGCCATCGGCAAACCCGCGGCCGGCCGGGCGGTGGGGGCGGCCAACGGTGCCAATCCGGTGCCCCTGGTGGTACCCTGCCACCGGGTGGTGGGGACCGACGGCGGCCTGACCGGGTTTGGCGGGGGCCTCTCGCTGAAGCAGTGGCTGCTGGAGCTGGAGGGAGCGCGGGGCAGGCAGACGGTTGTTTGATGGGCT
Organism: uncultured Candidatus Sumerlaeota bacterium; assembly: GCA_964533125.1. Classification (GTDB taxonomy): domain Bacteria; phylum Bacillota; class SLNR01; order SLNR01; family JBMNPB01; genus CAZHIT01. Next base: position 3,908 of record CAZHIT010000235.1, on the reverse strand, counting down.
GGTCTGCTTATGCCAGAGCTTCTCCTGGAGAGGATGGTTACTCGTGACCGTCGTCTTTAGATGTTTATTGGCTTCTTGGCGCCTCTTTGCGGAGGCGAAGGCGGCGTCAGGGTTGGTCTGGGTGGCCGTCATAATCCCCGGGCAGAAGGAGAGAATACTTGGTGGTCACGCGGCGCTGCCGGCCCGGGTTTTTAATCGAGGGCTGTGCGGATCAAAGGGGGCGGGGATATGAACCAGGCGGGCGAGAATGAGCTAATAGCGGTACGGGCATTGCTGGTGGAGACCGACCAAGTGGCTCTGCAGCTGAAACTGGCGGCTATGCACCCGTCGGATATCGCCGAAATCGTGTCTGAGCTCGAACCGCCGGAGCAGGCGGCGATCATCGCCCTGCTAACCGACGAAACGGCGGCGCTGGTGTTCGGCGAGATTGATTACGAGGACCAGGCCAGTCTCCTGCAAACCATCGGCTCGGGCCGGGCGGCGGAAATCCTGGATGAGATGCCCCCGGACGATATCGCCGATTTGCTGGGGGAAATGGAACCCCAGGATGCCCATGCCTACCTGGAGCTGGTGGAGACGGGCGAAGCCGAGGATATCCGGGAGCTGATGGAGTACCCGGAGGACACCGCCGGCGGGATCATGACCACCGAGTTCATCGCCCTGCGGGAGAGCATGACCGTGGCGGCCGCGATTGAAACCCTGCGGCAGATGGCGGCGGAAGCGGAGACGGTCTACTACGCCTACGTGGTGAACCACAAACAGCGCCTGCTGGGGGTGCTGTCGTTCCGGGAGTTGATAATGGCACAGCCCGGGACGGTGATCCGGGAGATTATGCGGACCAAGGTGATCAGCGCGGATGTGGGCGACGACCAGGAAGTGGTGGCCCGGATTGCCCAGAAGTACAACCTGCTGGCGGTGCCGGTGGTGGATAAGGAAAACCGTTTGCTGGGGATTGTCACCTTCGACGATGTGATGGATGTTATCGAAGCGGAAGCGCCCGAGGATATGTACCGGATGGGTAGCAACGTCGCGCCGGAGGAGAACGAGTTTTCTTTGGGGGTTTGGCACCGGGCGAAAAAACGCTTGCCCTGGCTGGTGGGGCTGCTGTTTGGGGAACTCGCGGCCGGCAATGTGATTAAGGGATTTTCCGGGATCGTGGAGGCGGTTACGGTACTGGCGTTTTTTATCCCGGTCATGGCCGGGGAGGCCGGCAACGCGGCCACCCAGTCGCTGGCGCTGGTTGTGCGGGGGCTGGCGACGGGGGATATCGAAGTCCGGGACATCTGGACGGTGGTGACCAAGGAGCTGCGGGTGGGGGTGTTGGTCGGAGTGGTTTGCGGCTTGACGATGGCGGCACTGGCGTATTTCTGGCAGCGCAGCCCGGCGATTGGTTTGGTTACCGGACTGGCGTTAACCCTGAATATTATCGTCGCGGCGTTCTTGGGCGGCTTCTTCCCGGTGGTGATTAAGCGTTTGGGCCTGGATCCGGCGGTGGCGTCCGGGCCGTTTATCACTACCCTGACCGATGTAATCAGTATGTTCATCTTTTTCTCATTGGCCACGCTGATTCTACGCGGCGGATTATAGGGTCTGTAGCATCGCCGGCGGTGGGAGCGGGGCGGGGGAGGGGGCTTTTTCCCCCGGGCAGCAGGGATAAGGTAAGCGGTCGTGGAATTCATAGCCAAAACCGGCGGGGCGACCGCCGGAAGCAAGGGAGGAAAGAGCTTGGAGCCGATAATCCTGGATGAGTTGATTGAAAGAATGCGCGAAGACATCATCCGCGATACTCAGGCGATTATCCACTACCGGAGCGTGGAAGCGCCGCCGGCTGGCCCGAACCAACCGTTTGGGGCGGAAGTGGCGGGGGCGCTCGGGTACGGTTTGGCGGTGGGCGAAAAACTGGGGCTGCGCGTGAAAAACCTGGAAGGCTACGCTGGGTACGCCGAGTACGGCGCCGGGGAAGAGATGGTGGGGGTGTTGGCCCATGTGGATGTCGTGCCCGAGGGGTCCGGGTGGAAATACCCACCCTACGGCGGCGAGATCCACGACGGGAAGCTGTACGGGCGGGGAATCAACGATAACAAGGGGCCGGGCATCGCTTGTTTGTACGCGGTGAAGGCGATTATGGACGCCGGTTTGCCGGTACGGCGGCGGGTGCGGGTGATCTTGGGCGCGAACGAGGAAAGTGGCATGAAGTGTATGCGGTACTACAAGGAGCACGAGGAGATCCCGGTTTGCGGGTTTGCGCCGGACGCCGAGTACCCGATCATCAACACGGAGAAGGGAATTATGATCTTTAACCTGGTGCAGTCCCTGGCCGGGGGTGAGCCGGGCGAAGTGAGGGTGGTGCGCCTCAAAGGGGGAACGGCGGCGAACTCGGTGCCGGATTACTGCGAATGCGAACTGGCGCTGAGCCAGGATCAGGCTGGGTCAGTCCGCGATACCCTCGCGGCAGTGGTTAGCCAGCACGGTTTTCGGATAGAGAGCGAAGAACCCGCCGCCGGCCGGATGAGAATCAAATCCTACGGCGTGTCGGCGCACGGCAGTACCCCGGAGCAGGGCCAGAACGCCATCACTCATATGCTCCTGTTCCTGAATGAATTGCCCCTGGGGGATAATCCCACCGCCGGCTTCGTGCGTAATTACGCGGTCAAAGTCGGTCTCGATACCTGGGGTAAGAGCCTCGGCGTTAATTTCAGCGACGATGTCTCCGGCCGGCTGGTGCTGAATGTGGGCACGGCCGAGTTCACGGCCGACCAGGCGAAACTGGCGGTGAACATCCGCTATCCCATCTCTTTCACCGGCAAACAGGTCGTGGAGGGGATCGAAGCCAGTCTCGCCGGGACGGGCATTAACCTCGTTATGGGGAGAGACAGCGTGCCCCACCATGTGCCGGGCGACCATTTTTTGGTTCAGGCTCTGTCCCGGGTGTATGAGGCGATGACCGGGGAGCCAACCCGCCTGATCGCCATTGGCGGCGGCACCTACGCCCGGACCATGCCCAACTCCGTGGCCTTTGGCCCTGGGTTTCCGGGCCGGCCGGACGTCGCGCACAAGGAAAACGAGCATATGCTGGTGGAGGACCTGATTCTTAATGCCAAGATTTATGCCCACGCGATCTATGAGCTGATCCGGTAGAAACGGCTCTTCCGCAAAGTTTATAGCACCCACCGCTAGACTGCCCTTGGAGAAGGGTGAAGTGGCGGTGGTTTTTTATGTGGCCAGAGGGTAAAGCTTAGCTAGCCGATGCACAGCGGTTGGCCACAAAGGGCGCTGCAGCCGGTAAATCCGGTCCAATTCACCCCGCAGTCCGACCGAGGGTCAGATGCGAAAGTACCCGGAATTTGTATTGACACTATTTGGCCCTGGTGGTACAATTTTGTTAATTCAATTAACGGAAAGCATTAATCAATTTAATATAAGGGTGATTGGATGCCGCCCCGCGATTTTTATGTGACCACCAAAAAACTGAAAACCCTGCGGCTACTGGACGAGATATTTCAGGATCCCGGGCTCAGTCAGAATAAACTGGCGCAGCGCCTGGATATTACCCCACCCATGGTCCATCTTTACGTCGAGAAAGCGGTCGAAAGCGGCTATATCCAGCCCCGGAGTGACAGTAAGGAAGGCAATTTTACCATTACTCCCGCCGGACTGGCCTACCGCGCTGCCCTGGCGCACGATTACATCAAGGAGATCACCGCGCTTTACCAAAACTTTGCCGCGCAGATCAGCAGTTTCGCCAAGGAGTACGAGCTGAAGGTCGCGATTATCAATTCTTCCGGCACGCTGTTGCCGTATCTGGCGGAAACCCTGGGCCTTTTTGCCAAGAACGACCTGCGCCTCCGCCTTTTTGAGTATGAGAACGGCGAACAGCTGATGGAGGGCTTCGATAGCCGGCAGTTTGA
>CAZHIT010000234.1:255-4316 GCA_964533125.1 uncultured Candidatus Sumerlaeota bacterium | reverse complement strand
CGGACTTTGCGAGCGCAGTGGCGATGGCCAGGACAGCGGCGGCGCCGGGGGAGGTCGTGCTGCTCTCGCCGGCCTGCGCCAGTTACGATATGTTCCCCAATTTTGAAGTGCGGGGAAGGGAGTTCAAGCGGTTGGTACAGGGCATGGAATAGGGGAAAGAGAACAGGCTGGCCCTAGTGGCCAGCCTGAGTTTTTCGGCGGATGATGATCCACAACAGGATGCAGTTGGGATTGGAAAGCGAGCGCAGGGAAGCGGTTGGTGTTGGTAGGCGCGCTGGGGGACTACACCTTGTGTTAGCATGCGCCTTAGTGCATAAGATAAGGATCGCCGTGGCACGGAGGAAGACGCGTAGGACGCCGGTCAGGTTCGTTAGCGGGGATATGGGTTCTCTGCGGGCGGGGAGGAGAAGAGATGCGACGGGCGGGGAGAAGAAGAGACGCAATGGGCGGGCGATTCGTGAATCGCCCCTACGCAAAATCACCCCACGGGGGGGACTTTGGATTGGCGGCGCGGACGGGGATTACGGGGGGAGAGGTGCGTCTGAGGCCGGTTTGGGATTACTGATGCCGGGGAAAGATACTCCCGGAGAGGTGGTGGCTGCCGATGAGCTTTGCGGAAGTGATAAGTTTTCCGGTATTGTATACGCCGCGCCTGTGCCTGCGGGAAATCGTCCCGGCGGACCGGGAGGACTATTACCTGCTGCTCCAGGGGGAGGAGGTGAAACAGTCCGATGACTGGAAGCCGGTGACCCGGGTGGAGGCGGAGGCGATAATCCGCGCGCGCCAGGAAGCGTTTTGGGAGCAGACGCAAATCCGCTGGGGGATTGAGGCGCTGGGCCGGAGCGGACTGGCGGGGACGATTGCGCTGCACAGCCTGGCGGAGGGAGTGTCGGGAGAACTGGGGTATTTTGTGCGGCAGGATTATTGGGGCCAGGGGTACGCCACGGAGGCAGCGAGAACGGTGGTCTGGTTCGGATTTGCCGTCCTGGAACTGCCGCTGATTGAAGCGTATACCGGGGTATTGAATTCCCGCTCGGTAAGGGTGTTGGAGAAGCTGGGGTTTACCAATGCGGGGATTGACCCGGTGGATTCCTTGAGGGCGGGAGGGGACAGCCCGGGTCTCTCCTATCATTACCGCCTAACGCAGGCCGAGTACCTGGCCCGGCAGCGGGGGCAGGCAGGGATCACTCTTTAGACGTGCTAAAGCGGAGCGTCGCGCCGGTACAGCCGCGAAAGGGCGCGAGGGATACCGCTTCCGCCTCGATGACTTCGCTCACCGCGGGAGAGGGGAGAGCAGCAAAGCAATCGACGGTGACCTCCAGGCGCTGACCTAGTTTACGGCTGCGCCAGGTGCCGATTACTTCTCCCTGGACCAGTACCGCTCCCGGACTGCCAACAGTCCGCCAGAGACGGCGCTGCTGCTCTACAACCGGGAGGAGGGTGGCTTTGTCACGCATTTGCAGGAAGGGGTCACCAGCGGGCAGCAGGCGGACGGCGGCGGGTTCGGGCGGGTTCAGATAGAGCGGCAGGTCCGCCGTGAGGAGCCAGGTTTGCCGGCGGCCCTGATGGATCTCAGTCAGCTCAGCCTGGACCATCTGCCACAACCGCTTAGCTTGGGCGGGGCCAATCCCGGCCCATTCGTCCAGGTGTGCAGGAGTGGAAGGCCCGTAAGCGGTGAGGAAGCGGCGGACCAAAGCGACGGCCGTTGCCAGCGGATCAGCCGGTGGCAAAGGTGAGCCTAACCATTGGTCGGTGCGGGCAAAGGTGGTTTCGCCATCCCGGCGGTCGGCAAAGCAGATGCGGCCGTGCAGGGCGGCGGGCCGGAGGCAGAAGGAAACAATGGCTTCGCCGAGGAGTTGGCCCGGGCCAAACGGGGAAGGAGAGCGCCAGAGGGGCTGCTGAGCCGGGGTCAGACGAGGTTCGATCCAGGCGGCGAGTTCCTCGTCGAGGCGCTGCTTGTTGGCGATAACCCGGTTATCCAGCCGGCAGTTGATGGCGGTGGCGGTCAGTTCTACCGCTTCGATGGCGGACAATCCAACCTGATCCAAGGCGGTATTAGCTCCAAGGATGAACTCCCGGAGTGAGGTCTCGTCCGACGGCAGGAGACCGAGGGTAAAGATGGCGGCGTCCCGGGTGGGGAAGATGTGAGGCGAACCCCGCAGCGACCAGGTCTGGAGGAGGGTCTTATCCTGCTCCAGAGCCTGCCGGACGAGGTCTGGCGTCAGAGCGGCCAAGCGGGCCAGCAGGGAAAGGGCGGCGCTGCCGGGCGGGGCGTTTTGGATGGCGGCGACACCGACCGCCGCAGTCAGAGCGACCGCAGGGAGGCGGCGGGAGAGGTTATGCTGCGCCAGGCGAAAGGCGAGCACCTGGCGGCGGTCAAAATCAGTCTGAGTGGACATAGCCGAACACCGTCCTTTCGAATGGTATCCTTCCACGCGGCGGGGCGATTTTTCCTCCCGGCCGGCAGGAATTCCGGGTAAACGGGGGAAAATATAGGCAGGGTGAAGACATTGAGGGAGGCGGGAAATATGCAGAAAGTGGATCGGCTGGTAGTCGGCCAAGTGGTGCTGCAGGACCGGATTATCCCGGACGGCGGGGTAGCGATCCTGGGCGGGAAGGTGGCGGCGGTGGGCCGGCGGGACCTGATGCCGCCGGCGGAAGATATTATCGACGCGGGGCAATGCCTGATTTTGCCGGGGGCGATTGATGGGCATATCCATTCCTTCGGTTCGCCGACGGAGGGAGTAACCAATTCCACCCGGGCGGCATTGGCGGGTGGGGTGACCACGGTCGTGGATCACCCGCTGGATTTGCCCCACGCCCCGGTGACGGTGGAGGAACTGGAGCAGAAGCGGCAACGGTGCGAAAACGAAGCGGTGGCGGATTTTGCCTTCCTCGGGGCCGTGACGCCGACGAGTATCGGGGAAGTTAAGAATACCCATTCCCTGGGCCTGGTGGGGTACAAGATCCTGATGTCCGGGACGGCGCCCAACCGGATGAAGCATATGAGCGACGGGGAGTTGCTGGATGCCTTCGGGGAGGTGGCCAAGACCGGCCTCTTTGCTGGGCTGCACGCCGAGAACGACCAGATCTTAAAGTATATGGAAGAGAAGTTCAAGGCGGAGGGGTATCTGGTTCCTCTGGCCCACGCGCAGGCCCACCCGCCGGTATCGGAGACGGAGGCGGTGGCGAGCGCCATTCTCTTTGCCAAGGCGGCGGGGATGCGGGTGCATTTCTTCCATTTAAGCGTGTCGGAGAGCGTGGATATCGTTCAGAGAGAGAAACGGGATTACCCGTATATTACCTGCGAGACCTGCCCCCATTACCTGGCTTTGTCGTGGGATGACATTCCGCGGTTGGGCGCGAGGACGAAGATCAACCCGCCGCTGCGGGAGAAATACATGAACGAGCAGATGTGGGAGCGCCTGGCGAAGAACCAGCTAGATATGATTACTTCGGACCATGCGCCGCACCATATTACGACCAAGGGGAACAAGGAGAACATTTTCGCGAACTCTTCAGGGGCGCCGGGGGTGGAGACAATCTTCCCGGTGGTCTATAGCGAAGGGGTGGCCAAGGGCAGGATTACCCTGAGTCAGATTTTGAATTACCTGTGCTACAATCCGGCCCGGCTGTATGGTCTTTACCCGAAGAAGGGGAACCTCCTGCCGGGGGCGGACGCAGATATCATGATTTTTGATCCGAACCACCGCTGGACGGTGACGGAGCCGGACCTGCACTATGCCGCGGGCTGGACGCCTTACGAAGGGATGGAGCTGACCGGGCGGTGCCGGACGACCATTTTGCGCGGCGAAGTGGTTTACCACAACGGGGAAGTATTGGCGAAGCCCGGGTACGGACAGTTTGTAGCAAGGCAGTAACGGGGTAAGCGCGGGGGACGGGGCGCGGGAGACGAGGCGCGGAGGACCAAGCGCGGAGGTTCGGGAGACGACCAGGGTAGGATGACGACGGGGGCGGGAGCGCCGTGAACGCCCATACGGAAATCACCCCCAGGGCGGGACGGACCGGCCGGGCGCCCAGGACAGCTCGTAAGAGCGACG
>CAZHIT010000234.1:0-245 GCA_964533125.1 uncultured Candidatus Sumerlaeota bacterium | reverse complement strand
ATAACGAAAACAAGGTGACGAGGACGTGATTGCTGCGTCCGGCCTGCGGTCCTCCTCGCAATGAAGTAATCCAAGGCTCAGGTTGTTCTTACATAAATCATACGTGATTGTCGGCAGGTGTTAGCGGAGAGGTGACGGCGGGGCGGGCCGACGCGGAGTCCGGACCATGCGTGCACCGGGTCAGGTGGCCTGTCCCAGATCAATCGGGATGGGCGTGCTAAGGCCAAACAGATCATCCACCACGG
>CAZHIT010000233.1:0-4317 GCA_964533125.1 uncultured Candidatus Sumerlaeota bacterium | reverse complement strand
CCGGGTGTCTCATTTACCTCAGCAATATCACGAACGAAAAGGATATTGATGGCAAGATCGTCAAAACCTTGCTTGGTCTTTCCCGTTCGGGCGCCACTTTTGACCTAGGCTGGGCCCTAAAATCATTGCCGGAAGCGGGTATCCTGGCGTATGAATTTGTCCAGACCGGCGGCTTAGCACAGGTAACCGGCGCGATCTTAGACGGCAGCGCCGTGCTCCTCGGACCGGGATTCCCGGAAATTTACGCGGTCGCCGTGCTCAACGAAACGGTGCGTACTCCGGGAAGAGTCGAGAGCGAAGCCAGCATCCGCGGCCGCAAACTGGGTTTTATTGAAGATATCAACACCAATGTCGAGATGATACGGCGGAATATCAAAACCGGCCAGCTGAAGGTTCGTAATATGATGGTCGGAGAATATTCCCGAACCCGGGTCAGCCTGGTCTACATCGGAGACCTGGCTCCGCCAGCGGTGGTGCAGGCGGTCCGGGAGAAAATCGGGGCAATCAAAATTGATGCCGTCTTAGGTGGCAACTACATCACCGAAATGATTATCCCCCGGGCGTTCAGCCCGTTCCCGCAGGTGCTGATGACGGAACGACTGGACCGGGTGCTCGGGAGCCTGCTGGAGGGGCGCATTGCCATCATCGTGGACGGTGATCCGGCGGTCCAGATCCTGCCGGTAACCTTTCCCCAGCTGTTTATGGTGATTGACGATTACCTGACCAACCCTCTGGTAGTGACCAGCATCCGCCTGATGCGCTTCCTCGCCTTCGTCGTCGCGACCAGCGGGACCGCCGCCTATGTGGCGTTTACCAATTTCCACTACGAGGCGATTCCCTTCCGGATGGTGATACTCTTCGCGACCAGTATCGCCAGCATCCCGTTTTCACCCTTGGTGGAGGCCCTCATCCTGGAAACAGCCGGGGAACTGCTCAAAGAGTCCAGCAGCCGGCTGCCCGGCTCGATGGGCTCGATGGTGGGCATCCTGGGGGCGGTGCTCCTGGGTCAAGCCGCTATTGCCGCGAACCTGGTCAGCCCGGTGCTGGTAGTTTTCGTGGCGATGTCGCTGGTCACTTCTTTTGTCATCCCATCCTATGAGCTCAGCCTGGCCGTCCGGGTGATGAAATACCCGATGATCGTCGCCGCCGGCTTCCTCTGAGGCTTTGGGATCGTGATCGTCTGGACGACGGTCCTGACCCATTTGTGTGCGCTGGCACCGTTTGGGATGCCTTATTTATCCGGTTTTGCGCCGTTCTATTGGCCGGACTGGCAGGACCTGATCTATAGGGCTCCCTGGCCGCGGATGCGCTCCCGGCCATTCGAGATCAGCAATCCGGACCGGATTACTATGGTACCTGAAAAGGGGGATGCGGGTGAGTAGAATTACCGCGAACCAGGAGCTCACCGCTTTCCAGGTCGCCGCGCTGCTGATCGTCGGCCTGCTCTCCGTCACCAGCTTCATCCTGCCTGGTCTGGTGGGGAAAGCCGCTGGCAGCGACGGCTGGATTGCGATCCTGATCGCCGCCCTGATCGCTTACGCTGGCATTCGGGTCGGATTGGACCTCAACCGACGCTGCCCGGGGCGGGACATCTACCAGCTTAATCGTTTCTTGCTAGGTCGGTATATTGGAGCCCTGGCCAACATTGTCTACATTGTCTACAATCTGCTGTTGGTGGTGGTTATCCTCCGGACCTACCTGGACATGGTCGTGCTGACCACGATCCGGCAGACATCAGCGCCCGCTTTGGCGGCGGCCTTTTTGGTGTTGGCAGCTTACGCTTGCCTCCAGGGATTGCCAACCGTGGCCCGGCTCTGCGAGCTGACTTTGTTCATGATCTCCGGGTTGGCCCTGCTGCTGACCGGGTTGATCCCGTACAGCCATATCAGCTACTTGCTGCCGGTGGGAAGCGGGGGGGCGGCTGGGATTTGGCACGGGGTCAGCCCCGCGCTCAACGGATTCTTTGGCTTTCAGCTCCTGTATGCGCTTTTCCCCTTCATTCGCCAATCCGTTACCGCCGCCAGGGGGGCGAGCACCAGCTTGGTCTATGTCGCTCTGTACAACCTGGCCGTATTCATCGCGGTTGTCAGCTACCTCGGGCCGAACCGGATGGTAATGTTGCCCTACGCTTCCCTGGAGTACGCCAAGTCGATTACCTTGCCCACGGTCGAACGGATTGATATCGTGATGCTGTTCTTTTGGGCGGCGGTCGCCATCGTTTCCGTGGATATCTATTTCTATATCGCCCGGGAAGGCCTGCTGACCATAATGGGGCGGCGGCGGTATGTGACAGTGGTGCTCGTGTTTGTTTCTTGCCTGATCGCGGTCGCCTGGCCGCACAATCCGATCGACTCAGACAAACTGACAGCGCTCCTGTTCCCGATAGCTATCGTCGCTGATTTTATCCATCCCATGCTGCTGTGGCTTCTATCCAGGCGGCGGCCGAGAGGGGTGATCCAGTGCGAAGAATAACCCTGATGGCCTGCCTTTGTCTGTTGCTGACCTCTGCCGGCTGCCATGACCGGCGTCCAGTGGATACCTTGGGTATAGTCGCGAGCCTGAGCTTCGACCTGGCGGCTGGGGGTGAGCTGAATGTGGTCGCCTATCGCCCCCTGTTCGAAGTGACGAGTCGGGAGCACGCCCATGTACTGACGACCACCGCACCAACCCTGGTTGGCGCCATGAGCGCCTTCGAGCGGAAGGAGAACAAACGGCTCGTGACGGGAAAGACCCGATCGGTTTTTTTCGGCCGGGACCTGGCCGAGGCGGGGATCCTGCCGCTTCTGAGCCAGCTGGATCAGGTTTCCGACTTTAGCACCCGGGCCGCCCTGGCGGTGGTGGACGGGCCAGCGATTGATATTGTCCGGTTTCAACCGCCGGAAGACCAGCGGGTGGGGTTGTTCGTTTCCGACACCCTGGATCAGGCGAGTACCCGTCAGATCATACCCAAAATTACCTTTGCGGATGCCATGATCCGTCTCGGCAGCACGGAATCCGATCTTTATCTGCCTCTGGTTGCTTACCTCATGGATAAAGAACACCACGAACTTGATATGAAGGGGTTAGCGGTCTTCCGAAGAGGGCAAATGGTGGGGACACTTGATCTGAGCGAAGCCGTCCCGGTCTGGCTGCTGACCCAGCGGGTCAGTGAAGTGACCTATGATCTGCCGCCGGCGGAGCTCGCGGATTCACCGTTTTCGCTGCTCTCTTTTACCCTCCGGGGCAAACGGCTACGGGTGGATACCGAGGCGGGCGGACGGAACCCCGGCATTAGCATCCGCTTGCAGGTCACCCTGGACCTGGTCAACTTTCTCACCCGGGAGGGGGCGGCGCAGCCGGACTATGAGCGCCCGGAGATGACCCCGGAGCTGCTGGCGCAAACGGAGGCTTTCCTGGCCGAATACCTGCGCCAGCAAATCGTGAATGTAGTCGGGCGGTGTCAGACGGAGTTCGGGGCGGATATTTTTGGTTTCGGCGAACGGTTTCGGGTCCAGCACCTGGCCGAGTACCAGAAACGCCCTTGGAAGGAGGTCTTTCCCCAGGCGACGGTTAAATGCGAGGTTAGTGTCCACCTCCGTGAGTTTGAAGGATTGAACTTCTAAAGGCAAGTCACCGGCTGCCGCAGCATATACTACTCCTGGACTAGTTTTCCGGGGGAGGCTGCCGTGCAGACGATCATTTATCAATCGGTTCTGGAATGGGATTTCCTGTTTCAGCGTCCCCAGCAGTTGATGCGGGAGTTCGCCCGGCAGGGTTTCCGGGTAGTGTATCTCAACCCTGCCAAAAGCCGGTCCGGGGCGAGTGACTCCCGGCGGCCAGTGTTGACGGAGATTGAGCCGAACCTTTTTGTCGGGAGCGGGTTTAAGCCCCGCCCCTCGGCCCGGGCGGATGGGGTCATTCATTGGGTTGCCTATCCCCCTTTTGGACGTTCGGCCGGCACCTTCGGCGAGGATTTGGTGGTGTTTGACGCAGTTGACTTACCGGCAGGCGAGTTCGCTGCCTGGGCGGCGCATATCCCTGGCCTGCGGGCCCGGGCCGATTTGGTCTTCGCTGTTTCGCCGGTTCTCCGGGACGAGCACGCCCGGCACCACCCGCGGGTGTACCTCTGCCCCAACGGTTATGACCCGCTGGTTTTTGGCGGCGAGCCCCGTCCGGTCCCGGCGGACCTGGCCGCCATCGGGCGGCCGATCGCCGGCTTCGCCGGCAGTCTCGCCGGGTGGGTGGACTGGGAGTTGGTGGCCGCGGCAGCCGACCGACTGCCGGGGGTCTCCTTTGTCTTCGTCGGGCCGGTTCTGCTTGGGCCGAGGGGGGACGCTT
>CAZHIT010000232.1:0-4322 GCA_964533125.1 uncultured Candidatus Sumerlaeota bacterium | reverse complement strand
GAACACTTCCTGTTCCTTGACCTCGCCCGTCTCTTTATTGATCAACCGGGTCCGCACCCGCAGCGGCGCCGCATAGGTGGCATCCCGCTCCTTGCAGTCTTCCACCGAATACTTCGGCTCACCCAGAGTGTAGTCGATGAACTCCAGCACCAGGTTACCGGTGAAATCCTGGATGGGTGAAATATCCCGGAACGTCTCGTGCAGTCCCTCTTTCAGGAACCATTCGTATGATTTCTGTTGAATTTCGATCAAGTCGGGCATTTGCAGGACTTCATCAATCTTCCCGAAAGAGAGGCGCTCCAGCGCGACCGGTTTGGTAGCAACGGCCATTAGTATTTCCCCCCGTTCCCGCATTTGTCGGAAAAAAATTAAGCCTATAAGAACTTACCATCCCTATAAGCCAAACCAGATTGAAGGTGCAGGCTTTCACATCGCTTTCCTTAAAATATAAAATTTGCCACTGGACTAGTGCTATCTGTTAGTATAGCCAGGGAAAGCCCCGGATATACCGCCAAAAAAAGTACAGACTTACCATATCATAGCAATACAATATAATATCACAAGCCATTGACAGTGTCAAGGAAGAACCGAGCGAACTTGCCGGAACTTGCGCCGGAGCGAGGCAAAAACGGAAGGGCGCCCGGTAACCGGGCGCCCTTCCTGCGGGTCCGTAACTGAACCTATTTGACTTCGGCGGAGGCGCCGACTTCGACCAGTTTGGCCTTGGCTGCTTCGGCTTCTTCTTTGTTGACCTTTTCTTTAACCGCTTTGGGGGCGCCGTCGACCAGGTCCTTGGCTTCTTTCAGGCCGAGGCTGGTGAGCTCACGGACGACCTGGATGACTTTGATCTTCTTATCGCCGACCGCGGTCAGGATAACATCAAACTCGGTCTGCTCCACTTCGGCTACCGGAGCCGCGGCCGCGCCGCCAGCCGGGGCTGCGGCTACCGCCATGGGGGCCGCGGCCGAGACACCGAACTTCTCTTCAAACGCTTTGACCAGTTCGGCCAGTTCGAGCACCGTCATGCTGCTGATTGCTTCGAGAATCTCTTCTTTGGAAAACGCCATTTTTTTATCCTCCCTTAATTTTAATCGTTATTCGGCGGCTACGGGTTCGCGTTCTTTACGCAAAGAATCGAGCGCGTAGGCAAAACTGCGGATCGGGGCGTTAAGTACGCTCACCCAACTGCGGAGCGGCGCCTGCATCCCGGAGAGAACCATCGCCAGCAGGACTTCCCGGCTGGGCAGATTCGCCAGGGCCTTGACGCCGGCCTCGTCGACCACCTTGCCTTCGACCACGCCAGCTTTAACCGTGAGGTGCTTGCTGTCTTTGCTGAAGTCGAGGATGGCTTTGGCCACCGCCACCGGATCGTCGTAACCAAAGGCTACGGCGGTGGTGCCTTCCAGATATGGCTTGAGACCGGTGTAGCCGATTTCCTGGGCAGCGCGGTTGACCAGGGTGTTTTTGAGCACTCGGTACTCAACCTTGGCGGCGCGGAGCTTCTTGCGCAAAGCGGTGGCTTCGGCCACATCCATCCCGCGGTAATCGGTCAGAATGGCGGCCTTGGCGGCGCTGAGTTTGCCTTTAATGTCCTCAACCACTGCTCCCTTGTCTTCTCTGATTCCCATCTATACCCACCTCCTTTGCTGCGAGCTTAGCGGAAAACCAAAAGCCTTCCCCGCCGACCGCGTGAAAGGCTCGCCATACACAAAAAGAGTTTGTGTAAGAATTTGCTTTCCTTCACCTCGGCAGGCGGTATTAACCCTTAAGCAGCGAAAGCTGCACCTGCTGTCTGCGGCTGGGGCTTTATGCAACTGGTGATCATGTTACCACAGGGCTGCCGGCGCTGTCAAGCCTAGGCCTTCTGCACCGTCAGGGGGTTAACGCTGATGCCCGGGCCCATGGTGGAACTGACCGTGACCGATTTCAGGTAGGTCCCCTTGGCGGTCGCGGGCTTGGCTTTGATCAGGGCATCCAGCAAAGCGCCGAAGTTCTCGGTGAGCTTCCCGGCTTCAAACGAGACCTTGCCGATGGGCGCATGGATGATCCCGGCCTTGTCAACCCGGTACTCGATTTTACCGGCCTTGATTTCGCTTAAGGCCTTAGCCAGATCGAAGGTAACGGTGCCGGTTTTCGGGTTCGGCATAAGGCCCTTGGGACCTAAAATCCGACCTAGTTTACCGACCATGCCCATCATATCCGGCGTCGCTACCGCAACGTCAAAGCTGGTCCAGCCTTCCTGAATCTTGGCCACCATGTCTTCCGCGCCCACAAAATCGGCGCCGGCCTCTTCCGCTTCCTTGGCTTTTTCGCCTTTGGCGAACACCAGCACGGATTTGGATTTACCGGTTCCGTTGGGGAGCACGACGGTGCCGCGGATCATCTGGTCGGCGTGTTTGGGGTTGACCCCCAGTTTGACGGCGACATCCACCGTCTCATCGAATTTGGCTTTGGCGGTTTCCTTGACCAGGGAGAGGGCCTCGGCGGCCTCGTACAGCTTATCCCGGTCGATTTTTTGGGCGGCATCCTGATAGTTCTTGCCTTTGGTAGACATGTTTTTTCCTCCTTCGTGGTTTTAGCGGAATACTCCTCCCACCCGAAGCGGCCTTATTTCTCCACTTCGATGCCCATGCTGCGGGCCGTACCTTCGACTAAGCGCATGGCCGCTTCCACTGTGGCGGCGTTTAAGTCTTCCATCTTCATTTCGGCGATTTCCCGGACTTTGGCCTGGGAGACCTTGGCGACTTTCTTCTTGTTCGGCTCACCGGAACCTTTTTCGACCCCAGCCGCTTTCTTCAGCAATACGGCTGCCGGGGGAGTCTTGCAGATAAACGTGAACGACCGGTCCGCAAACACGGTGATCTCGACCGGGATGATCAGGCCCACCTGACTAGAAGTGCGCTCATTGAACTCCTTGCAGAAGCCCATGATATTGACCCCATGCTGCCCCAGCGCCGGTCCAACGGGAGGAGCCGGTGTAGCCTTCCCGGCCGGGATTTGCAGTTTTACAAGCCCAATTACTTTTTTTGCCACGACGTTTCCACCTCCTCACGCCTAAAACTAGTCTATTATGCTGCCGGCCCAGGGTTGGGCGGCAGAGACTAAAGCTTTTGAACCTGGGCGAAATCGAGTTCGATCGGGGTTTCCCGGCCAAACATAGAAATCCGGACGCGCACCTTGCCGCGTTCGGCGTGCACCTCATCGATCGTACCGACAAAGCCCTCAAAGGGTCCACCCATGACTTTGACGGTCTCCTTCGGGCTAAACTGCACCTTCGGTTTCGCTTCCTCGATGCCCATCTGTTTGAGGATCGACCGGATCTCACCGTCCTGGAGAGAGATCGGTTTGGAGCCGGAACCGACAAAACCGGTTACCCCGGGGGTGTTCCGCACGACGTACCAAGAGTCATCGGTGACGATCATCTCCACCAGCACGTAGCCCGGAAAGACTTTTTTCTTGGTAATCTTCTTCTTGCCGTTCTTGATTTCCACTTCTTCTTCCATGGGAACCAGGACACGAAAAATCTTGTCCTGCATCGCCATGGAATCTACCCTTTTTTCCAGGTTGGTTTTGACCTTATTCTCATACCCGGAATAGGTGTGAACGACATACCAATTTCTTTCCATAAATCAAGGGACCCATTGCAACTACCCCGGGTCCCTCACCCCCTCAGCTAGCTAATGATCAGTTTCAGCAGGCTCGAAAAAATGGAGTCAACAATCCAGATGAACAGGGAAATTACGACCACCGAGCCGACTACCACCACTGCGTATTGAATTGTCTCTTTCCGCGTGGGCCAGATAACCTTTCGCAGCTCTGAGCGGAGTTCACGCACGAAACGCTTGGCACTTTCCGCGAAATTACTGAAGCGGCTCATCCAATTTCACATCCTCATTCGTGTCCAAAATGTCACCCAGTCAGACCGCCTCGTCCGGAGCTCAAGCCGCTTTAACGGGTTTCTTTGTGGAGCGTGTGGGTTTTGCAAAAACCGCAGTACTTTTTCAGCTCGATCCGGTTGGGGTCGTTCTTCTTGTTCTTGGTGGTAATATAGTTCCTCCGCTTGCATTCCCCGCAAGCCAGCGTCACACCCTGTCGCATTCTGCCACCTCCCCGTTAGCCCAGCCTGGCATTTTGCCTTTTATGCCCATTGCCATAATAATTTATCACAGATTTTAAGGAAAGTCAAGGCGGAAATAGCACCCCGCTTTAGACGGCGACGGCGTCCACTACCCCGGCGCCCACGGTCCGGCCGCCTTCGCGGATGGCGAACCGCAGTCCCTGCTCAATGGCGATGGGGGTGATGAGTTCGATGTTCATGGTGA
>CAZHIT010000231.1:0-4325 GCA_964533125.1 uncultured Candidatus Sumerlaeota bacterium | reverse complement strand
AAGGATAAACATTGCACGGCTGCCCCAATTCTCACGCTTGGGGGTGTTCTCTTTCGGATTCTCCACTGATTGTTACCTCCTCCATATTTTTGATGGTTCCCTATTGTGCAGGCAGTCCCTTCCGCCTGTTCAGCCGATCACCTGATGGTATGCCACGAGGAATTCCTCCTCGGTGAGATCCCGTTTCCGCGCAATGGCCATGTCCTTGATGACCTTCAGCACGGCCTTTTGCACGTCCTTATCCTCGATAGCCGGCAGGCCCAGCTTCTCCAGCCAGAGGGCCAGGTTGGCCGCGCCGCTCTTTTTGCCGATATAGATCTTTGGCTCGTTCATGCCGGTCATGGTCCACATATAGGGAAGCATCGCCAAGGGCACTCCTTTATCGCGGCTGTTGACCCAGAGGCTGACGGGCATCCCGGTCTCCCAGCCAAACAGTTTTTCACCGATGACCGGCCGGTTCGGTTGGACCTTAAAGCCGGAGAGTTCTTCCATCAGCCGGGAGAGTTCCAGCATTTTGTCGAGTTTGATACCGGTATCGCAACCATACAGCACCTTAAGCGACAGACAGAGTTGTTCGTACCCGACGCTGCCGGCCCGTTCGCCGATACCGTTGACGGTGGTATGGGCGACTTCCGCCCCGGCGGCCAGACCGGCGATGGTGCTGGCGACACCCAGACCGAAATCATCGTGGAAATGGACTTCGATCGGTTGCGTGAAGGTGTTCTTGAGCTTTTTCACCATAAAGGCGGCGCCTTCCGGCGAGTAGCAGCCAAAGGTGTCCACGAGGGTGAGCGAGTCCATATGGCCGCCGGCAGCCACCTGGCCCACCGTATCGATAAGGAAGTTGGGGTCCGCCCGGGACCCGTCGGCCGGGAAGAAGTTCACGTACAACCCTTCCGAATGGGCGTAGCCAGTCGCCTCGATTGCAGATTTGATCGCCCGGTCCGGCGACCAGTTCTTGCCGAACTTGAGCAGGTGCTCGCTTCCGGGGACTTCGGCGATGACGCCGTCGACGCCTAAGGATTTGGCCAGCTTCATATCCTCGATGGTATTGCGTACGAAGACAAAGATCTTGGGGCCAAGGTTTAAGTCCACGATTTCCCGCACGGCATCGGCGTCAGCTTTGGAGACGGCCGGGGTGGCCACCTCAATCCGGTGCATCCCGATTTCGGCCAGTTTTTTGGCCAGAGAGACTTTGTCGTCTTTGGTGAAGGTGATGCCGGGCTGCTGCTCACCGTCACGGAGCGAGGTATCCAGAATCTCAATCTTGGGCGGGAAATGGTACTGGGCGGTGACCTCCGGCGCGTAGTTGGGCGGGGCAACCCACCATTCCCCTTCTTTCATCCAGGACGTGGTCATGCTTATCTAACCTCCTTCTTTACGTTCCCACGGCTGAAATCAGCCGTAATTTACCATTTTTAGCATAACCTAATTGACATACCTTGTCAACCGGAGCGGCGCAGGATTACCCCCGGGCCAAGTCCCGGCGGCGGTTTGGCCCACATTTCTCCTGGCTGGGAAAGGAAACTGCCCCCGTGGGCGCGAAGAATAAGGACCGCTGGCTAAACCCAGCGACCCCAAAATCCGAAACTAATACCAGAGGACCCAGACTGGGAGGGAGAACCATGGCCGACGCATCCCGTAACCGATTAAATCCTCGGCGCGACAACCGGAAGTACCGCCGTTTCCGGGTGCAGCTTCCGGCGCAGTTTTACCTGCAGCAGTACCGGGACTTAAGCCTCACAGCAGTCAGGGACAAGGCCGGGGAAGGCATGGTGACCAATCTCAGCCCCGGCGGCCTGGAACTGCTTTCTCCCCTCCACTTGCCGTCCGGCATGGAGATCAGCCTGGCCTTTGCTTTGCCCGATGCCGGGGATATCGAGGTCGGCGGCCGGATCACCTGGGGCCGTCCGGGGCAAACGAAGCATACTTACGGGATTACCTTCACTGCTATCACCCCGGTGGACGGGCAGCGCCTCGGGCTGTATATCAGCGCCCGCACCAACCGCGAGCATAAAATCAGCGCCTACCTAAAGACCTGGTTTAGCCGCATCTGACCGGGATCCTATCGCCCAGGGAAGGGTTATTGGGTTTGGCCGGGGATCGGCAGGAAAACCGGCCGGGAGGGCGAATTAGTATCCCTGGATACAATAAGGGAGTATTGGGAGGTGCAGGTATTGACAAACCCGCTGCGCGGTATTCAGCCGGAGACCATTTACCACCATGGTAAAATCCTGACCGTTGACGCCGGCAATTCCGTGGCCCAGGCCGTCGGCATTCACGGGAACCAGTTTGTGGCGGTCGGCAGTAATGATGCGGTCCTCGCCACCGCCGGACCCGACACGAAGCTCATCGACTTGGGCGGCAAGACGGTAATCCCCGGGATCAATGATTCCCACAACCACATCCGCTCCGCCGGCGAACTCATGGAAGGAATCATGCTGTTTGGAATCGGCACCATCGACGAACTGAAACAAGTGGTCGCCGACAAAGTGGCCGTCACCCCGCCGGGGGAATGGATTATCGGCGGCGGCTGGATCGAGAGCCAGTTCCGGGAGTACCGGATGCCCAACCGCTGGGACTTAGATGAGGTCGCGCCCAATAACCCGGTCATCCTGCACCGGCTGTTTGCCCGCACGGTCTGCAACAGCATGGCTCTGGCCATCGCCGGGGTCGATAAGAACACCCGGCCCACCCGGGGCGAGATCGACCACGACCCGGCGACCGGCGAGCCCACCGGCGTTTTCCGCAACGGCTCGCAGGGCCTGATCCTCTCCCATATCCCACACGGGGAAATGGAAGACGAGAACGCCGTGATGGAACGGCAGATCAAATTAGCCTTAAACGAGTACCGGCGCTGGGGCATCACCAGCGTGCTGGATCCCGGCGTCAGCGTTTCGCTCATGCGGGCCTACCAGAATGTGTATGCCCAGGGTGAGCTTCCCCTCCGCGTGAACATGATGCCCGAAGCTTATGGTCTGGCGGCGCACAGCTTTGACAAATGCGACCCTTCCGAAACCGAAGGCATCCTGGATTATCTGGGCATCCGCGCTCCCTTCGGTGACGACTGGCTAAACTTAGGGGCCCTGAAGTTTGCCATGGACGGCGGCATCGGCTCCAAGACGGCGATGATGAACGGTCCCTGGGTGGATGGTACGGTGAGCAACATCCCCCTGCGCTTAGATCTCGACGTAATGGCGGACCTCTTCTTCAAAGCGCACCGCCTGGGCTGGTCCATCGGCGTGCACACCTGCGGCGACCGGGCGCAGGATGTGGCCCTGGCGGCATTTAAAAAAGCGGCGGACGCGCATCCGCGCTCTGGGATGCGGCACAATATCATCCACGGCTACCTACCCACCCAGTCGGCCTTGGAGATCATGCGCGACTACCGGATCGCGGTCTCCGTCCAGCCCGGGTTTATGTATGTGGAAGGCGACATTTACTGGGACGCCCTGTCGCAGGCCCAGATCGAGTACTTCAAGCCGGTTAAGACCTATCTCGATTACGGCATTAAGGTCGCCGCTAACTCGGATATGACCTCGGCCCACTACAATCCGTTCTTCGGGATGTACGCCACCGTAGCCCGCAAAACCTCCCAGGGACGCAGTCTGGGTGAGGCCGAGAAGATCAGCCGGGAAGAAATGCTGCGCCTGTTCACCATCAACGGCGCCTGGCTGATGTACGGCGAAGACCGCAAGGGCTCGATCGAAGTCGGCAAACTGGCCGATATGGCCGTCCTCTCCGACGACATCCTCACCATCCCGGAAGAAGCGATCAAGGACCTGACCGTGGAGATGACCGTGCTCGGCGGCAAGACGGTCTACCAGAAATAGCAGCTATATTAAACCGGCCTCCTGCTTGTGCGGGAGGCCGGTTTGGTTATAGAAAGAAAGTGACCGCCTGCCGGCGGCCAAAAATAAAGGAGGTTGTATAAGAAAGGCAGGTTAAGCAGCATTTTGACGGATTAACTCCGGTAAACTGGGTTTTTAGCTGATTAAAGGCTTGTTATTTATTATACCAAAATGTCAGAATTATTCAACTATTTTTTTATGAATATTTTGCGAAGATTGTACTCTTTCCCCTAAAGACCGGCGGATCCCGGCGGCGATAGCCCGGGCGACGGTTCCAAGCTCTCTGCCTAACTCCGCCTGACTGGGGATGACGACCTCGGCCAAGACCGCCGGCATCCGGGTATGGGCCAGCACGTAGACCGGCCGGCAGCCGCCGTGCTTCCGGTACCCCTCCGGCACGCCTTGGTCGGTCAGTCCGGCTTCCTGGACCAGGGCGGCCTGGATCGCCTGAGCCAGTTTTTCGCCGGTACCACC
>CAZHIT010000230.1:1586-4363 GCA_964533125.1 uncultured Candidatus Sumerlaeota bacterium | reverse complement strand
CCCGTTCTTTGAGCTTATACCCTTTGGCCATTTCGACCACCACCGTGTTTTCGGCCTGGTTCGAATTGGGTACCTGCAGGACGGCGTGGTGTTCCTGGGGGTTGAAGTCGCTGCCCATCGCCACAATCGGCTTGACCCCTTCTTTCTCCAGCACCGTGGCCATCTGCCGCAGCACCAGGGTTACCCCATCCAGCAGGCCCTGGATCTCTTTGGTCTGCGCGGCCGAAGCCACCGCCCGCTCCAGGTTGTCGATCACCGGCAGCAAAGCGGTGATCAGGGTCTCGCTGGCATACGCGCTCAGCTCTTCCCGTTCGTTCCGCATCCGCCGCTTGTAATTCTCGAAGTCCGCCTGCAAGCGCACCCAGCGGTCATAGTACTCCGCCGCCTTCCGGCGCTCCGCTTCCAGTTCCGCGTTCAATGCTTCGACCCGACCGGCCTCAACCGCCGGGTTCTCTTCGGCCACCGAAGAAAACCGCTCTTCCGGCCCGGGAGGCGTACCTTCTCTTCTCTCCTCACTCATCCCCGTCCAAACCTCCTTGTTCTCTGCCTTAATATTTAGAAGTCCAGGTCCCGGCCGCTCGGGGTATCCGGCAGGCCGGGCTTGGCTCCATCGCCTTCTTCTTTCTTCTTGATAATCGTGTCAATCCGTAAAATCGCCTCCGCAATTTCTCCGGCGGCTTTGAGGGCGTGCACCTTCACCAGGGTGGGATCGACCACGCCGGCAGCGAGCATATCGGCGATATCCCCGGTTTCGCAGTCTACCCCCAGGGTATCCAAGCCCTGTTCCGTCTGCGCCGCCTCGGCCTCACCGAGCTTCTCCAAAGGATTAAACCCGGCGTTGGTGACGATTTGGGCCAGGGGCTTTTTCAGTGCCTCGGTCACACAATCCACGCCATACGCGGCCATGCCCTTGATGCCGGTGCGCAGTTTTTCGATTTCGCGGGCGAGCGCGATTTCCACCGCACCGCCGCCCGGCACGACGCCGCCCCGCACCGCTGCCTGTACCGCAGCCGCGGCGTCGCAGGCGATGCGCTCCCGCTCGCCGGCCACTTCCTCGGTCGACGCTCCCACCAAAATGGTCGCCAGGGGCTTGCCGCCGCCGCCGATGATGCGGACCTGCTCCAGTTTTTCGTCTTCGTACACCCGGTCGGCGGTCCCCAGGTAGCGACCCAGTTCCGCCACCGTTTTCTTTAGTCCCGTGCGCTTGATTGGTTTGGCCCCGGTCAGCTCAGCCGCTTCCCGCAGGTCCTTTGCCGCCACCCGCTGCAAGACCATAATCCCGGCATCGGTCAAAATCTCCTCGGCCGCGTCGTCGATCCCCCGGTCCACCAGCACCAGACCCACTCCGGCCGCGCTGATCTTACCCACATTCTGCCGGAACTCGTTCTGATACTCCAGCAGTTTGGCAAAGCCGACCTCGGTCGCGAGCGCCCCGTCGTCGATTTCCTCCGGCTCCAGCGCGTCGTCGACCACTAGGATCCGCGCCGCCCGGATGTCCTTGGGCATCTGCTGGTTCACCCGCTCTTTGTTGATGATGACGCCAAGAAAGACCTCGTTCTCCGCGCCCTCTTCCGCCTTAATCGTATCCGCGAGCTTATAGTCCCGCTCCCGGAGTTTGTCCGTCCCGACCATTTTCGCGGCCTGCACCACCAGGTCGGCGATGTCGGCGTACTCCCGCCCGGCGACCAGCGCGACCGAACGCAGGATGGGATCTTCCACCCCCGCCACCGCCCGGGATTTTTCCCGGACCAGTTCCCCGGCCTTCCGGATGCCGAAGCGGACGCCCTCGATAACCCGGGCGACCGGTACCCCTTTGACGACCTGGTTGACCCCCTCGCTCAACAGAGCGCTCGCGATAATGGTTGCGGTGGTCGTCCCGTCCCCAATCTCGGCCTCCTGCGCCCGGGCGACGTTAATCAGCATTTTGGCGGCCGGATGGTTCACGTCCATCTTCTCTAAGATCGTCACCCCGTCGTTGGTGATGATCACTTCGCCGAACCGGTCCACCAGCATCGTATCCAGCCCTTTCGGGCCAATCGTTCCTTCCACGGCCGAGGCAATCGCCCGCACCGCACTGACGTTGGTCAGCAGCGCCGCCAACCGCTCGTCAATCTCCGACCCGCTGCTCGCCTGTTTAAGCGTCATCTTATGCTTTCCCTCCACCCGTCCTACCGGAAATTGTTCTTCGCCAGCGCTTGGCTGAGGTTTTGCGTCACCAGTTCCATAATCGCGATCACCCGCCCGTAGTCCATCCGGGTGGGGCCCAGAATCCCGATGGTTCCGAGCACCGTCCCACCAATCCCGTAATCGGTCGTGATCATCGAACAGCTCTGAATCTCGCTGATTTTGTTCTCCTGCCCAATCGAGACGGCCACCCCGCTCCCGGCGGCATCGGTCAGCAGCTGGTGCAGCGTTTTCTCTTCTTCCAAAAGACTTAAGACCGCTTTCGCCTTCTCGATATCCTGAAACTCTGGCTGATTTAAAATATTGGTGGCCCCGCCCAGATAGACCCGTTCATCGGACCGGTTGGCACAGGTCTTCTCCAGCATCGCCGCCAACTGGTTCATGAGCGACTGCACCAGTTCGTACTGGCTCACCTGGCGCAAAAACTCCCGGTTGAGTTCCTGGAGCATCGCCGCCCGGATCCCCTCTAAGGTCAGGCCGCGCAGTTTTTCGTTTAAAATCCGGACAATCGGCTCCAGTTCAGTTTCAGTTATTCCCTGCGGCAACTCGATCAATGCGTGCTCCACCGCCCCGGTCCCGGTTACCAGAACGAC
>CAZHIT010000230.1:0-1513 GCA_964533125.1 uncultured Candidatus Sumerlaeota bacterium | reverse complement strand
TGGCGCTGTGCGCATTCAGCGGCAGCATCTGCAAATACCGGTAGTTATGCCAGCTAAAGCGCGGCCCGAGCACGAGCGAAGTGTAATTGGTCAACTGGGATAAGACCCGCGCCGTCTGGTGGATGAGCCAATCGATCTCCCGCGAGCGGTGGCCGTACCACTCCTGCACCCACAGCATATCCTGGTCCGCCAGGCGGCGAAACCCAAGCAAAAAATCGACGTAAAACCGGTACCCTTTGTCCGAAGGGATCCGCCCGGCCGAAGTGTGCGGTTGCTCCAGGTACCCCAGTTCTTCCAAATCGGCCATTTCGTTGCGGATCGTGGCCGGGCTGACTCCCAGACCAAAGCGGCGGGCGATGGTCCGGGAACCGACCGGTTCGGCGGTATCCACATAGCTATCGATCACGGCCTGCAGGATGCGCTGCTTCCGTTCGTCCAGTTCCATCCGTCACCCCTCCTTTGTTAGCACTCATGGCTGGCGAGTGCTAAACGCCTAATAAAAAAATAACACCCACCCCATAATTTGTCAAGCGGAAAACGCCAAAACTTCATTCCGGCAAAAACTCCAGGGCCACCCGGTTCGCCACCCAGAGCCCGCGTTCGGTCAGCGCCAGACGGTTTGGCCCGTACTGCAGCAGGCCGGACCGGATACATCGTTCAATTGCCCCGGCGTAGACTGTCTCCACCCGGCAGCCAAAACGGGCGGCAAACGCCGCGAGATCGATCCCATCGGCGAGACGCAGGCCCATCAGCGCTGTCTCGGCCATCTCCATCTCCCGGCTGATCCGCTCCCGCTCGGTAATGGGGGATTGTCCGCCCAGGACCGCCGCCGCGTACTCATCCGGCCGGCTAAGGTTAGCGCACCGGCAATGCGCACGGAAAGAATACGCCCCGGCCCCAAACCCATAGTACTCTTCGTTCCGCCAGTAAATCTGATTATGCTGGCTCCGGTACCCCGGTCGGGCGAAGTTTGCGACTTCGTAGGCCTCGTAGCCAGCCGCCGGCAGGGTCGCCCGCAGGGCCGCAAACATCGCGTTCTCGGTTTCCTCTCCGGGCAAGTCAAGCATCCCCGCCGCCTTTTGCCGGGCAAAGGGCGTGCCTGGCTCCACCGTCAGGCTGTAGGCCGAGATGTGCTCCGGCTGCAAGGCGACGACCGCAGCCAGGGTTGACTCCCAATCCGCCAGTGATTGTTCCGGCAGACCAAACATCAAATCCACGCTGAGGTTGGTAAAACCGGCCGCCCGGGCTTGGTCCCAGGCGGTCAGAAAGTCGGCGTAATTGTGGATCCGTCCAATCCTGGCCAGCAGGCGGTCGTGGGTGGACTGGAGACCCAGGCTCAGACGGTTCACCCCGTACTCCCGCAGGACCGACAGTTTTTCCGCATCCAGCGTCCCCGGGTTGGCTTCGACCGTAACCTCAGTCCCCTCCGTCCAGGACAAAGCCGTCCGGCAGGCCGAGAGCAGCCCGGCCAGTTGCTTCGCGCTGAGGCAAGTCGGCGTGCCGCCGCCGATAT
>CAZHIT010000229.1:2126-4393 GCA_964533125.1 uncultured Candidatus Sumerlaeota bacterium | reverse complement strand
AGAACGGATCGGTTGAGGGACTGAATACGAATGATATAGAGCCCGCTGGGGCAGTTATGGCCGGCGGGATCGCAGCCGTTCCATTCCAGTTGATGGTCGCCGGGATTGAGCATGGCATAGTCCCATTGGCGGACGGTGCGTCCCAGGGTGTTGTAGATTTGGATGGAGACGGGACCGGCTTGGGCCATGCGGTATCGGATCAGGGCGGGGCCATTGAAGGGGTTGGGGAAAGCGATGGCACTCAGCGGCTTTTCATTGTCGAGCCGCGGATCATTCGACTCACCGATATCAGTCGGGATAAAGAATCGGATGTCCGACCATTCCGATTGGGCCAAATTGTCGGGCAGACCGCTTCTGACCTGGTAAAAGACGGGCTTATCCAGCGGCACATTGTTGAGGAGGATGGAATGGCCGGAACGGCTGTCCTTGTATTCGATCAAATCGGAGAGGTCGGTAGAGGAACGTCCCCACCGCAGGATAGATGAGGCGGGGCGATCGGTATCCCACTGAACCCGGAGTCGCTCCTGGGAGAGGCTGTGGCGCAGGTTGGAGATGACGGGAGGCAGCGGAGCCTGGTCATCCAGGGCGGCCGACAGCTCGGTGTGACAGGTCAGTCCGAGGTAGTTGCGGATCGTCAGGCTAATGGTATAGGGCCCCGGTTCCAGGTCGGATATCAGGACCTGGCCGTCAGTGCCGTAATTGACGGAATCGGCGAAACTCCCGATCAGGTCGCTCTGCCGATATAGCAGGAGTCGATAGGTGACGAACTGATCGCTTTGCCACTGGATGCCGAGCCGGCCCTGGTGGTGGAGATAGACCTCGGATTGGGTTATGGCCGGCGGGATAGGACTTCGCTGGGACTGGGTGGTGAAGGAGACCGGGGTATCGGTCATGGCCTGGAACCGGGATTGGCCGGCCGATTCCTCCGCCGGGGGATAGTACCCGGTCAGTCCTGAGATGTCGGTCATCTCGAGCCGGAAGTAGTAGGTGGTGGCGGGCAGCAGTTTGTCGATCTTGAGATAACAGGAGAAGGGGCAATTGGGGAAGAGAATGGATCGGTCAAGATGGTCGGGATCGGTCCCGAAGAAGCATGTGACCGAAGCCGGCTCGCTCAGGATCAGGCGGATGAAACAGAGGGTATCCAGCAGAAAGGGCTCCAGTTCGACCACCCAGGGCGGAGAATTGGGAGTGGGCTCATCCCGGATGAGGAACGAATCGAGCGGGGAGGTGAGGGAATGGTCCAGGCTGTTGATCAGCCTGACCTGGTAGACGTATCGGCCGGAAGGGAGTTGACCCAGATTGACGGCCTGGGAATTGAGGGGTGTCCGGAGAGAATCGAAATGCGTCATGGAGGCGGGAGAGGTTCCGAGCAAAAGTTCTCCGATAGCGGGCTGATTGGTGATCCAGTGGATCCAGGTATGGTGGTTTTCACGGTAGTGATAGGGCAGGGAGACAAAGCTGAAGCCGGTGGGAGCGGGTTTGACGGTAATGATACGGGATGCGGTATCGCCGGCCATGCTATGGTCGGGGGTGTGGAAGCTGTAAGTGACGGTATATACTCCCGGCCGGTCGTAGCGGACAGCCGGCGGTTCCGGGGTATCGGCGGTGAGTCCGTTACCGAAATCCCAGTGGTAGATGACCTCGACCGGCTGGTCATAGGTGTTGCCGCGGAACAGGAGGGAGGTTCCGGCGATTATTGTGGTGTCGTGTTCCGGCTGAAGAATCTGGGCCTGCATGGGCGGCAAGGGGGCTTGGGCGGTGGCGAAGGACCAGGTTTCGGACCAGGGCCCGGGTGAATGATCATTGACGGCCCGGAGCTTCCAGAAGAGGGTGTCCCCTTCGGGGAGATCGGTATATAGATAAAGAGTGTCGCTCACCTCATCGATGGAGCGGAGTAAGGAGCCGAACTGGGGATCGGAAGCGATTAGGAGCTGGTAGTGGAGTGCGGTATTGACCGAATGCCATCGCAGGGTCACAGGGTTCTCCAGATCGGTCTGGCCGTCGGCCGGATCGATCAGTTGAGGCGCCTCGGGCCACAAGCCGAAGGCGGAGAAATCATGGACTTGGTCGGTATCGATCTCGGTGATGACAGCCTGCTCGGGCTGGAACCGATAATCGGGATGGGAAGGGGTCAGGCTGAGGTTGTCCCCCTCCTGGACGGTAAAGCTGTAATACCCCCGTTCATCGGTGACGGTGGTCATGCTTCGGTCACCGGAGAGGGTCAGGGTCACCCCGGCCAGAGGCCGGAGAGCGGCGGCGGTATAAGT
>CAZHIT010000229.1:0-2026 GCA_964533125.1 uncultured Candidatus Sumerlaeota bacterium | reverse complement strand
ATTCCGGCGAATCGAATGCCGCTATCGACAGTTGTGCAGCCGGGGAGCCGGCTCCGGAGAAGAGAGCGGAAGCCGGGGGAAGCCCCTGGGTGGTGGTGATGGTACCGCTGATGGTTCGGGTGATGACGGGGGGGACCAGGGTAACAGCCACGGCTTCGGGACCGAAGGGTGTCTCGATCAGCTCGCTGTTGCGGGCTTTGAGGCTGAACCGATAGGTGTGGCCGGATTCCAGTCCGGAGACAGGCAGCGGCCCGGCGGCGGTCCACTCGGTTTTGGTCCGCCAGGTCTGGGTAGCGTCCAGACTTCCGTCGGATTGCAGATAGCGATTGGTGGCAGATTCATAGATCAGGTAGCTGGTCCGATCGGGATTGGGATCGGGAGCCGGGGCGATGGTCAGCGAGGTGGTGGTGATCGCGGTAATGAGCGGGGCGTCCGGGGTATCGGCCAGCGTATAGAAATCGAGGCGGCTGCCGTACCCGGTCCAGACCGTGTTGCCGGCAAAGGCCCGCAGGCTGTATCGGGTGTCCGGGGAAAGCCCGGTCAGGGCCTGAGTGAAGGCTCCGGCCTCAAAGATGCCGGTCTCGTCCAGCACGGTGATGTTGATATCGTTTAGATTTTTGTTGATGCCGTTGTGGTTCCACCACAGGATGCCGCGCCGGGTAGGATTCTGGCCGGTGAAGGACTCGATGGCCCCATGGCCTATGGCCGAGACAGGGGTGACATCGGTGATGGGGGTGGTGGTGGCGACGATGGGAGGAAGGCTGGGGATCCCGTAGTTGGCCTGGCCGTAGTCGGTTTCGATCCCGGCGCCGTTGCGGGCTTTGACTTGGAATCCGTAAGTCTGGCCGGTGGTCAGACCGGTGACGGTGATGGAACCCCAACCCGGGGCCTCCTGCCAGACGGGTGTAGCCGCCAATGTTCCGCCGGCCTGCACAAAGCGGTCGGTGGATGTTTCATGGATACAATAAAACGTTCCGGCGGGATTGTCGTCCGGAACCAGGGTCACCGTCAGACTGACGGCAGTAGGATCGCTGACCAGGGGCTGACGGGGAACCGAGGCCAGGCTCCAGACATCGAGCGTGGCGCCGTATCCGGTGCCATAGGGGTTGACGGCATAGGCACGGAAGTTGTAGCGGGTATTGACGGACAGAGGGTTCAGGGTGAGGCTGTAGGCTTCAGCCGGGAAACTGCCGGTTTCGGCGATGTCGGTGGTTCCGGGATCCCCGATCAGGTGATCGGTGCCGGTGAAACTCCAATAGATGAACCCGCGCCGGCCGGCATTGGCGCCGTTAACGGCGGTGATGACACCGTGGCCTGCCGCATTGTCGGTGGTGATCCCGTCTGCCGCCTGGGTGGTGACAAAGGGTTCACCCAGGGTCATGGCGGAAGCCGGCGGACCGAAAGAGGTCTCTATAAGATCGGCATTGCGGGCCTTGACGATAAAGGTATAGACCTGGCCGGCCGATAGTCCGGTGACGGTGACCGTATCCCAGTCGGCGGCTGTCCGCCGGACGACAGCGGCGCCCAGGCTGCCGTCGGCCTGGACATAGCGGGCGGTAACGGTGTCATAGATGGCAAACTCGGTGCCGGCCGAATTCCCGTTCGGCACAACCGTCACATCCAGGCTGGTGGCTTTGGGATTAGTGATGACCGGGGCGGAAGGGACCGCCGCCAGGGTATAAAAATCGATGCGGGCCCCGTATCCGGTGCCGTAAGGATTGGCGGCAAAAGCCCGGGCATTGTATCGCACATTGGGTGATAACCCGGTGATGACGGTACTGAACGCCCCGGCAGAAAAATCACCGGTGGCCGAGTCGACCGATACGTCGGCATCTCCATGCTGCCGGTCGGTATTGGTATAGGGCCAGTGGATCATGCCTCGCGAGGCGGCATTGGCGCCGTTGAGGGCCGTGATGATCCCGTGGCCGCGGGCGGTGACCGCGGCGACCGAATCTGCCGCCTGGGTGGTGACACTCGGTTCCGAGGTTCCGGTCCCGCGGATGGAGAAATTATAGGGGTTTTCGTC
>CAZHIT010000228.1:1929-4431 GCA_964533125.1 uncultured Candidatus Sumerlaeota bacterium | reverse complement strand
TGACCGGGACGGTGCAGCTGTTGATTGAGAAGGGCGCGGATGTGGATGCCCGGGACAACACGGGCAGTACGGCGATGAATTTGGCGGCGCGGCAGGGGCATTTGGACACGGTGAAGATGCTGATTGAGCAGGGCGCCAGTACCGGAGTGCGGAATAACGCGGGGGCAACGGCACTGCTGGAAGCGGCAGCGGCGGGGCAGGCGGCGATTGCCCGGGTGCTGCTGGATGCCGGGGCGGATGTGGCGGTGCGCAACAACGACGGGGCGACGGCGCTGCTGCTGGCGGCGGCGGGGGGCCATGCGGAGACGATTGGGCTGCTGCTGGCGAATGGGGCGGACACCGAGGTAAGGAATAATGCGGGTCAGACGGCGCTGAGCCTGGCGACAGAGGGCGGCCATGCGGCGGTGATAGAGCTGTTGACACCGCCGGCGACCCCGGTGGTGAGTACGGAGCCAGCGGGGGTAACGGAAAAGGTTAAGTAGCGGCGACGGGGCCGGCAGGTCACGACGGGACAGGCAGATCATGACGGGACCATGGGCGTGGAAGGGCGAAGCAACGGGGAGCCAGATTGCCGCGTCGGCGCGAAATCGGCCTTCTCACTATGGCGTTTTTCACACTCTGTTCTTTAAACCGTTATCCGGTCATGACGGTACCAGCAGATCAAGACGGGTCGGCAGATGATGACGGCACCAGCAGATCACGACAAGTCTGGCGGATTAGGGCGAGGGGGAGCAAGCGTGGATTTGACCGCATATTGGCGAGAGAACATTTCTATCAACCCGGACCTGCAGGTGAAGTTAATCCTGACGGCGGCGGGGTTCTCCCTCCTCTGGCTGGCCTGGCGCCTGGTCTGCCTGGCGGGATACCGGTATGTGCATGATGTGCGGGTGCGGTACCGGATGACCCGCAGCTTCAGTTTGCTCGCGATGCTACTGGGAACGATTTTGTTTTGGCTGGTGTGGGCGGAAACCCTGAAGTCGATCATGACTTTTTTGGGCTTGTTCTCGGCCGGGGTGGCATTTGCGCTGAAGGACGCGGTGATGAATGCCTTCGGCTCGCTGTTCATATTGTGGCGGCGGCCGTTTGATGTGGGCGACCGGATCGAGATTGGGGGACTGGCCGGGGATGTGATCGACACCCGGGTGTTTCACTTTACGCTGCTGGAGATTGGCAAGTGGGTGGATGAAGGCCAGAGCACGGGGCGGATTATACTCATCCCGAACGGGAAGGTGTTTACGGAGCCGCTGGCCAACTACAGCCAGGGGTTTCAGTTCATTTGGAACGAGATTGCCGTGCCGGTGACTTTTGATAGCGATTGGCGGAAGGCGAAGGGGCTGCTGCTGCAGATAGCGAACCGGCATACGGAGCAGCTGGGGGAAGAGGCGGCGCAGGGGGTGCGGAAGGCGTCGCAAAAATACATGATTTATTTCAGCAAGCTGACACCGGCGGTGTATACGGCGGTGAAGGAAAGCGGGATCGTGCTGACGGTGCGGTATTTGTGCCGGCCGCAGCGGCGGCGGGACAGCGTACAGGCCATCTGGGAGAGTATCCTGAGCGAGTTCGCGGCGCACCCGGGGATTGCTTTGGCGTACGCACCGGCGGGGGTCGGCCTGCCGGTGGATGGGGTGGAGAGCGGGTGGCCGGGGCCGGAGGATGAAGGGGCGACGGGGGAAGACGGAGAAATGCCGGGCGGGGGAAAGAACTAACCCGCCGGCGTGGGCGGGTCAGACGGATTGAACTATTGGTTTTTGTCTCGGCACTCAATTAATGTCGGTTATCAGGCCCCATCAACGATAGCTGATACGCACGAAGCTGGCGGAATACCGCCAGCTTTTCGGCGTAGGGGATGGTGCTGCGGGCGCTGGGGTTGGGGGCCATGAAGCCGGCGACGATAGGAGAATTAGAGCCAGCGGGTGAGCCGGCGCCGATGGGTACTGGTCCCCAGGCGAGGACGGCGTTGGATTTGAGGCCAGCAAACCGGCGGTAGACCTCTTTGCCGAGGAAGCAGACGAGACGGGGCTGGTAGAGGGCGATTTTGGCGCGCAGAGCGACAGCCCCGGCATCCATCTCGGCGGGGGTGAGGTCGGCGCTGCTGCCGCTGGGGCGGGCGACAAGGTTGGTAAAGCCGTAGCCGACCGACAGCAGGTGGCTGTCCTCGTCCGGGCGATAAAGACGGTCGGTGAGTCCCGCTTCCCAGAGTAAACGCCAGAACTGGTTGCCGGGTCCGGCGTAGTGGTGCTGGAGCAGGGAGGAGCGGGTGCCGGGATTGTAGCCGACGAAGAGCAGGGAGAGATGGGGGGCGAGGTG
This sequence comes from uncultured Candidatus Sumerlaeota bacterium, assembly GCA_964533125.1. Lineage (GTDB taxonomy): Bacteria > Bacillota > SLNR01 > SLNR01 > JBMNPB01 > CAZHIT01. The sequence goes on along the minus strand of CAZHIT010000228.1, from coordinate 2,124 downwards.
GTCGGGGATCGCTTCCATAGTGCCGGGGTTACTGCTGGCCGGCGGGATCGGTGGGGACATCAGCACCCTTGACGGTGATCTGGCGGATGACCTGGGGAGTGAGGGGTTTATCCTGGCGATCCCGGGGCACATTCACCACTTGATCAACGGCTTCCATCCCGGAGATAACCTTACCGAAAGCGGCGTAGCTCCCGT
>CAZHIT010000228.1:0-1919 GCA_964533125.1 uncultured Candidatus Sumerlaeota bacterium | reverse complement strand
AGTGGGGGGCATCGTCGACCATGATGAAGAACTGGGAGCCGGCGGAGTTGGGGGACTGGGAACGGGCCATGGAGATGACGCCACGGGTGTGGGTGAGCTTATTGGGGAAGCCGTTGCGGGCGAACTCGCCGCGAATGCTATAGCCGGGGCCGCCCATACCGGTACCCTGGGGGCAGCCGCCCTGGACCATGAAGCCGGGGATGACGCGGTGGAAGGTGAGCCCGTTGTAGAAGCCCTGGTTCACGAGTTTAAGGAAGTTCTCTACGGTTATCGGGGCGGACTCTGGGTAAAGTTCGATTTCGACTTCGCCACCGGCGGCGAGGTAAAGCGTAACCTGAGGATTAGAGTTCATATGTTTCTCTCCTTCCTGAATCATAAAGCTATTATACCAGAAATGGCGCTGCGGAATAACTGCGGCGGCTTTTTTTCGCTTGGGCTGCGTTGGCGGGTTTTGATTAAAGGCGGGCGGGAAGTGGGAAACTACCGATGAAGGAGAGTTGACGCAGAAGCTGAGGAAATGAGGGGAAAAGATGGACGAGAATATGGAACTGGGCGCGAACCCGGGGAAGCAGGCAGAAATTAAAGTCAACGGGAAGCGCTTTGCCCGGTACGCGATTAAGACGCATTTTGTGGAGATTGGGGAAGATCTGGATGGTTTGCTGCGGCGGTATGTGCTGCCGCATTACCAGGCGGGGGATATTCTGTCGATGAGCGAAAAGGTAGTGGCGCTGTGCCAGGGGGATGTGCTGCTGCGGCAGCATATGCGGGTGAGCCCGCTGGCGCGCTTGCTGTCGCGCTTTGCGTACCGGAATCCGGCGGGGCCGGCGATGGATAATGTGTATAAGATGCAGGCGGCGATTGACCTGGCCGGTCCGGGGCGGGTGCTGCTGGGCGCGATAGTGGGCGGGGCAGCGAAGTTGGTGGGCAAAAAAGGGGTTTACTACGATATCGTGGGTCATGGAGTGCGGAATATCGATGGGTTTTGCGTGGTGGGGTATGAGTATTACGCCGATAAGGGGATTTTGGCGCCGTCGCAGCCGGACCGGGCCTGCCAGGAGATCAAAGACGAGCTGGGCATGGACTGCATGGTGGTGGACGCGAACGATATCTCGGTGCAAATCCTGGGGAGCAACCGGGAGATCCGGTACTCCCGGGAGACCCTGGCGAAGCTGATAGGGGATAACCCGGCGGGTCAGGGTCGCCAGCAGACGCCGTTCATTCTGATCCGGGAAGTGAAAGCGGCACCGGGCGGACCGAAGGCGGTGTACCCGGCCAGGGCGGGGCGGGTAACGGGGTAGGGTCGGAGCGGCGGAGTGATGGGGCGGAGCGATGGGCGGGGCGGACTATCGTAGGAGCGGACAGAATACCGGGGCGCGGGGGGCGGAGCGAAGGACGATCCGGGTCGGGTTGGATGGAAAGAGAAGGTCCACGAGGGGCGAAAAAGAAAAGCCGCAGGCAGAAGTCTGCGGCCGGATGGGAGCGCTAGTGCGGGTTTGTTTAGGGCAGCTTCGATTTAAATCCGGGGCATCCCTTTACACCCAGGCTGGCGCCGTTTTTGGTCAGGTCCTTGAGTTCACTGTCGGTCTTGCTGCAGGAACCGGCTTTATTGTTCCGGCAGTGACCAATGGTGCATTTTTGCGCCATTCAACCACCCCCTACTTCAATTATTGGATAATTCTGATAATTATCCTGCCGGGTTTTGGAAATAATATGCATAGTTGGGGACGGGAATTGGGACAAGGGGACGAGGATTGGGTCGGGGCGGGGGTCGGGACGAGGCGGGAGTTGGACGAAGTAGACGGCGGAGGGGTGAAACGTGGTTAGTTTTTGGTGGATTCCCGTCTTTTTCGTTTGTGGCGGCCTGGTTGGGTTTGTGGTGGCGGCGATTTTGGCGGCGGCGGGGGAGGGGTAGCAGGGGC
>CAZHIT010000227.1:0-4453 GCA_964533125.1 uncultured Candidatus Sumerlaeota bacterium | reverse complement strand
CGCGGCCATCGCGTCCACCTTCGGCGCCGGCAACGTGGCCGGATCGCCGGTTTTGCTTGCTTCCTCTTCGGTTGGACCGCGGTGCTCGCCGCCTGCTACTACATGGAGAAGCGGTTCGACTACCTGGTCGGCGACAAGGAAAGCCTGCCTACAATCCGCAAGGTGTGGATGATCGTGTTCCTGGCCTCCATCTCCATGGGCTACCGGTTCAACACCGGCGACCTCTGGATCTTCAACGACCTGGTCCAGATTACCGGTGTAACCTCCAGTCTGATCGTGCTGTTTATGCTCCGGAAGACGGTGGTGGAAAACAACGACTTTTACAAACGGTACCTGCCAGAACTGGAAGCGGGCAAGAATCCGAAACCGGTATCCTACTCCGCACGACCCTAAATCCGGCGCTCTCAAAGACGAAACCGGCCGTACTGCGGCCGGTTTCCTTTTATTAGGGTGGATGGGGCTGGGTTTTACTGCCGCTCCGGTCGGGCGGAGCGGTGTGGTTCACTCCACCTAAGTGCAAATTCGCCCAGGGCGCGAACAGCCGCAGGAAGAAATCAGAATAATTCCTTGAAATATCACCCGAATCGTGCTACGATTTGTATAACTATAAGTTCGATTTAGCGCCGGACGGCGAACCAGCCAAACCCGACCGGAACCTGACCGGCTGGCCGGTCCCGAGGCCGCCGGTGGTAAAATTTCCCTGGATACCTCCCGCCTTTGGTAATAGCTAAGTAAACTGGAAATGAGGTGATGCCGGGCAAACGATGCCTCAGCCGGTCCGGGCCGAACACCGGACCGATCCCTTACCGGGCCCCCCGGTTGGCAGACTGGGCGGCAGTTACCGGCTCGCGGCGTAATGCCGCGATATCCACACATTTTTAAGGGAGGGTATATTATGGCATCGGCAAGTTCCCCGGAAAAGAAAGCCCCGGCCAAACCCGGCTTCAAAATGCCTCACCTGATGTGGATTCTCCTGGGCCTGATTATCGTTATGAGTCTTCTGACCTACGTCGTCCCGGCTGGCCAGTTTGGCAAAACCGAGACCGGGGCCCTCGATGGCAGCAAATTCGCCTACCTGGGCAAACAGACCCCGGTCAGCCCGTTTAGGGCCATCTACCTGATGCAGGACGGGCTCGTGGGCTCGGCGGTAATCATCATGGTCGTGCTCATCGGCGGCGCCGCCACTGGCGTGGTGCTCGCAACCGGAGCATTTGACCACCTGCTCAACTGGTCAATTTTCAAGCTCAAAGACAAAGGCCAGAATACTCTGATCGTCCTGCTGATGGTTATGCTCGTTTACTTGAGCGGCTTTGGCGGCGGCGACTATTTAATCGCACTGGTTCCCCTCGGAATGGTCTTTGCCCGCAAACTGAAGCTCGACCCGATCACCGCCATCGCCGTGACGACCTTCGCCACGCTGGTCGGTTTCGGGACCGGGCCCAACAAACTGCTCATCCCCCAGACGATGATGGGCGTTATCCCCTACTCCGGCTTCGTGATGCGGTTTGTGATCATGAACTTCTTTATGGTCCTCGCCATCCTCTATGTGCTGTGGTATGTCAACCGGATTAAGAAAGACCCCAGCAAGTCGGCCATGGGCAACACCGATTGGCTTACCTCCATCGATGCCGGCGGCGACGCCGTGATTAAGGAAGCCAGCGTGTCGTGGAGGGATATCGTCATCGTTCTGCTCTTCTTCGCCCAGTACGCCCTGATTGTTTGGTACTCCATGACCCAGCTTAAGGGCGGCGGGAATACTTACAACTTCCTGGCGGCGGTCCAGACCACCACCGCCGTGCTCTGTGGCCTCATTGGCGGCATGTCGATGGAGCGCATCGGCAACGAATACGCCAAGGGTCTCGCCGGTATGGCTTTCGTCGGCTTCATCATCGGCCTGGCCCGGGTCGTATCGTTGGTTATGGCCGAAGGCAACATCATCCACACCATCGTGTACAACCTTACCCGGCCGCTCATGGGCTTAAACCAAGGTCTCTCGGCCATGGGTCTCACCGGGATCATCTCGGTCATTAACGTGTTCATCCCCTCGGCCTCCAGTAAGGCCGCCATCCTGATGCCCATTATCAAACCGGTCACGGAAGTGCTGGGCATGAATCCCCAGATCGCCGTCCAGGCCTTCCAGTTCGGCGATGGTTTCACCAACATCGTCTCCCCGGCCTTGGGATGGACGGTTGGCTCCTGCGCCGCCGCCGGTGTGCCCTTCGACAAGTGGTTTAAGTGGGCGATCCCGGCCGTGGTGGGCATGACCGTCGTCTCCTTTGTCTGGATCTACCTGCTGAACTCCGCCGGCTGGATCGGCTAAGCCAAACCGGCCTGAAAAAGCGGCGTTCCCGTCAGTACCGGGCTTTCCCGGGCGCAGGCCGGCTTACCCTTCCCGCCGGCCTGCGCCCGTTCCCCAATCATAATCAAGCCGAAAGGAGAAATGAAATGTTCGACATCCTCGAAGCAGTTAAAAAAGAAGAAGCCTATATCCTGGAGTGGTACAAAGATCTGCACGAAAACCCCGAGGTCGGCGGCAAGGAAGAGCGGACCGTTAAGGTCGTCATGGCTGAACTTGAGCGCCTCGGCATCCCCTGCGAGCACCGCCCCAACGGCGGCATCATCGGCTGGATCAACAAAGGCAAAGCGGGCCGCAAAGTCGCCCTCCGCGCCGATATGGACGCTCTGCCGATGGCCGAAGACCCGGCTAACCTCGTCTGCGCGCGCAAGGTCGTCTCCAAGACCGACAAGGCGATGCACGCCTGTGGTCACGACGGCCACACCTCCATGCTCCTGGCGGCGGCCAAAGTCCTCTCCGAGCACAAGGACGAAGTCCCCGGCCAGGTTGTGCTCCTGTTTGAACAGGGCGAAGAAATGGGCTACGGCGGCAAAGGCATCGCCCGCATGGTCATCGAAGAAAAACCGGATACCATCTGGGGTATTCACCTGTACAACGCTCTGCCCTCCGGCAAGATTTCCGTGGATCCGGGTCCCCGGATGGCCGCCGGCGTCTTCTTTGAAGTGGAGATCAAGGGTAAGGGCGGGCACGGCTCCCGGCCCGACCTCTCCCGCAACCCCTTGGATTGCTTCATCGATGTCTACTCCAATATGAACGCGATGAAGATGACTGCCCTCGACCCGTTTATCGCCACCACCTTCAGCGTCGGTAAGGTGAACATGGGCACCGCTCCGAACATCATCCCCGAGACCATCACCTTCGCCGGTTCGTTTAGGGTCACCGACCTCGGCGAATCCAAAAAGGCCGCCGCCCGGTCCCGGGAGATCCTGGATCACGCTTGCGCTCTGCACAACTGCACCTACGAGGTGAAGAGCGGTCTGAACCCGAGCGGCATGGTCGTCTGGAACCACCCGGGCTACGCTGCTCTCGCCAAAGAATCGGTCAGCAAAGTCCTCGGCCCCGAAGTCATCCAGACCGCGACCCCGTGGATGGCCTCTGAATCCATGGCTATGTACCTCAAGTATGCGCCCGGCGTGTTTGCCTTCGTGGGCATCAATAACCCCGAAAAGGGTACCGGCGCCGCGCATCACAACCCGCATTTCGAAGTCGACGAAGACGTGCTGGTGATGGGCGCTGCCGCCACCGTGCAGTACACCATGGATGCTCTGGTTACCCCGGTAGACGCAAGCGACTTCACTCCGAACCCCTATTCGCCGGAAGAACTGAACGCCAAGCCCTGGCTCGGATAGGCGAACCGACCCCGGGCTCTGCGGTGGAGCGGCAGGGTGCGGGCGGGTAACCGCTGCGCCCAGCCGGCCGCGCGATACAGTACAGCGAAAAGAGGCGTCGTCCCTGATGGGATGGCGCCTCTTTGGTGTGTCATCGGTCTGGGCGGAGGCGGCGGGCAGGGGTAGAAACGTCGCCGGCACTACCTTTGAGGCAGTGGCTTGCCATCAGGTCGCGGTTTTTTTCCTGCTTAGTGCCGGTGCGATGCTGGTAAGGCAGGGGTTCGGAAATCCCAGCCGGCCTACCTTCCAGTTCTTCCCCGCTGCAGGGCGGCATACAGGTCGCGCAGCCGGGCGGCGACCCGGTCACTGTCGTTTTCGGCGTCCACCCGGGCTTCGGCTTGGGTTATAATCTTTTCCCGGAGCGGTTGGTCGGTGAATAGCCGCTGCACCTGGGCAGCGGCGGCAGCCGGGTCGTCCACCGGAAAGAGGAGGCCGGTTTCGTCCGGGGTGATGATCTCCCGGTGGCCGGGGATGTCGGTGGCGACGGCCGGGCAGCGGCTGGCGGCTGCCTCCAACAGGATCATCGGGTAGCATTCCCGCTCCGAGGTAGACACGAGGCAGCCGGAGCGGGCCAGGGCAGCGTACAGCGCCGGCATCCGCGCGTAGGGCAGGGCCGGCAGGCGGCAAAAGCTATCCGTCAGCCCCAGCCGGCGGACCTCGGCCAGCACTGCCTGGTGCAGAGGCTGATAGGCGGTGCCGCTGACCATGA
>CAZHIT010000226.1:0-4472 GCA_964533125.1 uncultured Candidatus Sumerlaeota bacterium | reverse complement strand
ACACCCTCCGGCACGGGGCCGGAGGGTGGTCAGGTCAGTTATTCACCGATCAGACGCCAGGCTCGATCTCGATGGTTTCGGTCGTTTCGTCCCACTCGACTTCCAGCTTCAGCTTCTCGATGACGAAGCGGAGGGGAACCATCATCCGGTTGTTCATGGTTTCCGCCGGTACATCCAGGGTAAAAGCCACGCCGTTATGGGTAGCGGCCGCGGTACCCAGGTTAAGCACGATCACGTCGGTAGCGCGAGTGATGGTCACGGTCTGCGCCGTTTCATCCCAGGCCACGACGGCACCGAAGCCCTGCGACAGCGCCCGCACCGGCAGCAGCGTCCGGCCGCTTTTGATCACCGGCGGGGTGTCGAATTTGACTTCAAAGCCATGGACGATCACATGGTACGCCGGCAGAACCTTGGCATTGGGATTTCTGGCCTTAATTTCCCGCTCTGATTGTTCGAGCGCTTCCAGATCTGCTTCGGAATACTTCGCTTTAACTTGGGCTTTCATTTCGGTCTTCAGCGCGGTCATATCCGCCTTCAGGTCCGTCATTTCCTGCCGCTTGGCCTCGATTCGGGCTTTCAGGTCGGCCAGGAGCGCGGCATCGCCACTGGCTTCCGCCGCCTCGTACTCCTCTTCCAATCCCTCAAGCTCCGACTCCACGATATCTTTCAGCTCTTCGATGGCGTCCTTTTCGGTCTCGAGGGCGGCGTGCGCTTCTTTCCAGGCCTCCCGCCGGGCATCCCGCTCGGTCTTCCAGGCTTTCAGCTTGCCAGAGCCAGTTTCGTCCGAATCTTCCTCGTCCTCTTCTTCTTCGTCGGGGCCTTCCTCATCTTCCTCGTCGTCTAAGTCTTCCTCGTCGTCCAGGTCTTCCTCTTCTTCGTCAGCATCGCCGTCTTTGGGCTTGCTGGCGATGGTCAGAAGCGAATCATCACCTTCCGAACCGGCAGTAAGGGCGAAAGTCGCCAGGGGGCTGAGCAGACACAGCAGCGCAACCAGAGTAAACGCAGTCAGCCATTTGATTTTGGCCATCTTGTTCTCTCCCTTCCCAGGCCCGGGTAATCCCGGGTCCTGCATCTACCATGTCATTCGCAGCCGGGGGGTGAATCCTGGGGTACCCGAAAACATTTTGTGGGCGTACCTGGCGCGGCCGCTTACCGGACCGCCCGAAACCCAAGCAGTTTCACCGCCGGTGCCAGGTGCTCCGGACGCACCGGCTGTTCGTGCGCCAGGTCGGTGGACAGATACTTCTTGTTATCGTCGGCAAAGACGGTCACCACCGCTTCCGCCGCGGAACCGAGGCGATCTTGGGCGAGGAGCGCCCCCAGGAAGTTTGCCCCGGAAGAAATCCCCACCCCGAGCCCCAGGACCCGGGCCAGACGGCGGGCCATGTTGATCGCGTCGCCATCGTCCACCATGAGCACCGGCTCCAATTCCTCCAGCCGGACGATGGGTGGGATGAACTCATCCCCGATCCCGGCAATCCGGTGCGGGCCAAAGGTCTTACCGCCCGAGGCCAGCGTCGGCGAATTGGCTGGGTCGAGCGGGAAGGCCCGGCACGCCGGATACGCCGCCTGCATAGCTTGTTTGACCCCCATCAGGGTACCGCCCGTGCCCACCCCGGCCACAAACGCGGCGGGCTTTTGCCCGAACCTCTCCAGCTGCGCTATGATCTCCGGACCGGTCGTCAGGCGGTGCGCCGCGACATTCTCCGGGTTCGCGAATTGGTGCGGCAGGAACGCCCCTGCTTCTTCGCCCATTTGGTCCGCCAGAGCGAGAGCACCGGTAAATCCGCCCTCCGCCCGGGAAACCGGGCGCACGACAGCCCCGAAACTTTCGATCAGGTTCACCCGTTCCTGGCTCATCCAGTCGGGCATAAAGATCGTCACCGGGTGCCCGAGGTAAGCGCCCACGGCGGCAAAGGAGATCCCCGTATTGCCGCTGGTCGCTTCGGCGATCGGCTCCCCCGTCCGGATCTGACCGGTGGCGTAGGCTTGCTGCAGAATGTGGTAGGCGATGCGGTCTTTGATGCTGCCGGTAAGGTTATAGTGCTCCGCTTTGGCGTAAACCACCCGGTCTTCACCCCGGTATCGCAGGGCGATCTGGAGGAGCGGCGTATTTCCTACCAAGGCCGCGAGACCGGTAAACCGGTTGTCTGTCTCATTTGGGTTACTCATATGCTTCACCTCGATTAAAGTTTGGTGATACCCATAATTCATTTATCTTAGCATATGCGTGCGAACCAGTCAAACTTGCCTGCCTCCACCAAACCTGTGTGTCAAGGGGACAGTCCCCGTGACACACGTGTGCCGGACCGCCCCCGCCGTCATCCTTGTTACCCCGTACCAATCCGCCCACCCAGCGCCGGCCAGCCTGACCATCCTCCGGCACGGGTAGTGCGTCAATCACCACTGCCGCGAATTGAAGCGCCAAACGCCAGGCGACCCCGGGTCGGCACGGCAACCAACCGGGTAACTCCATAGTCGCCGACGCACCATAAAAAGGGCATGGACGACAAGCCCAGACTAAGGACTACGTAATTGCTATGCAAAGGTCCATCCTGCATAGGTAGTGATCTGCAGGTCCGTTTCGTTTACTGTGGCGGGGAAAGCGTATGGACGATTGCTAGAAGCGAAGCGACGCGGCTTTTCTCGTCCCCGTACCCGCACCCCGTACCCAGTGCCCCGTACCCCTTTACCCCGTACCATTGCCCCCACCGACCGGCTACACGCCAAAAAGATACTGGGTTAGTATTTGCCACGCCGAGGCGAGAGCTTGTCGGTTCGCTTTTTACGTCGACCGAGGTCAGGCAGCCCCACCCATCCCCCACCACCCAAAAACCAGAAGCGGCGCACCAACTGCGCCGCTTCCACTAATGTCCTGCCATCTATCGCACCGGGTCTGCCCCCGGCCCTGCCGGCTCTCCGGCTCTATCCCTATCGGCTCACCCGCCGCTGCTTCGGTCTATCCTTCAATCACTTCCGGACCTTCCGTCGGGCCTTCGGTCTCTGGCTCGGTCGCTTCCGGTTCTTCTGCCGGTACCTCGGGTGCAGGCTCCTCGGTCGGCACTTCGGTCTCGGGCTCTATCGCCTCCGGCTCCTCCGCCGATACCTCGGGTTCGGGCTCTATCGCCTCCGGCTCCTCCGCCGGTACCTCGGGTGCAAGCTCCTCGGTCGGCACTTCGGTCTCGGGCTCTATCGCCTCCGGCTCCTCCGCCGGTACCTCAGGTTCGGGATCTATCGCTTCCGGCTCCTCCGCCGGTACCTCGGGTTCGGGCTCTATCGCCTCCGGTTCCTCCGCCGGTACCTCGGGTGCAAGCTCCTCGGCCGGTACCTCGGATTCTGGCTCTATCGCCTCCGGCTCCCCGGCCGGTACCTCGGGCTCTATCGCTTCCGGCTCCACGGCCGGTACCTCTGGCTCGGGCTTGATCGTCAGCGGTTCTTCCACCGGTACCTCGGGCTCTATCGTCATCGGCTCCTCCGCCGGCACCTCGGGTTCTGGCTCTATCGTCAGCGGTTCCTCCACCGGTACCTCGGGTTCTGGCTCTATCGCCTCCGGCTCCCCGGCCGGCACTTCGGTCTCTGGCTCTATAGCCAGCGGTTCCTCCACCGGCACTTCGGGTACCAGCTCTTCAACCAGCAGTCCTTCCGCCGGTGCCTCCGGCTCTGGCTCTATCGCTATCGGCTCTTCAGCCGGTACTTCGGGTACTGGCTCAATCCCCGCCGCGGGCTCCCCTTCCGCCACGGCTGCTTCCAGCGCTGGGTCAACCGCCCCCAGTTCCCCTTCCAGCAACCCCGCCTCCCCTGCCGCAAGGAGTTCTTCCGCTCCGGGCTCGGGCAGCGCGGCCAGCATCATCATCCCCATGCCCTCCATGGCCGCATCGACGGTTAGATTATCTGTATTCGCCGTCAGTCCGGAAGCAGTATGGGTGATGGTCACCGCCGTGCCGTCGTGGGCAGCGTTGGTCAGGGTCGACCCGTGCGCCGGGCTTGCCGTATACCCGGCGGCGCTCCCGCCGGTAAAGGGGACGACGACCGTCGAATCATCGTTGTAGTACTCGGTCACGACCATGGCCGCCAGGTTTAAGACCCCGTCGGTTGTTTCGGTATACGCCAGCTTCGGCTGCTCCGTCACGACGATACTCTCCAGCGCGACCGCTTCGCAGGGTGGGAAGGTGGCGGTGAAGGTCACCGTATTGCCTACCTCGCTGCCGGTGGTAGTGGTCGTGCCCACCGAAGCCGCGCCGCTCACCGTCGGGGTGAAGGCGGTTTGGACGAACTGCCGGTTATTCTTCGAGGTCAGGGTGAGCGTGGCGGTGTACACATTCCCCAGCACGAACTTCCCTTCGCCCGAGAGCGGGGCCCCGCCCCAGGTCACGCCGGTGACGGTGTAGCGCGGGTCCGCCGTGGCCGCCTCAATCGCCGCCGCTGCCGGCGGGCTTAAGCCCACTACCGGGATGCGCTGGGTCACCTGGGCG
>CAZHIT010000225.1:0-4487 GCA_964533125.1 uncultured Candidatus Sumerlaeota bacterium | reverse complement strand
GAGGTGATCCGCCGCCTGGGGCTGATTGCGGTGAATACCGCGCTGGAGGCGGATATCTACGGGAATATCAACTCTTCCCATGTGATGGGCTCGAAGCTGATGAACGGGATCGGCGGGTCGGGGGATTTTACCCGCAACGCTTACCTGTCCATTTTCGTCACCCAGTCGACTGCCAAAGACGGGAGCATTTCGTGCATCGTCCCGATGGTCCCGCATGTGGACCATACCGAACACGATGTGGCGGTGGTGGTCACGGAGCAGGGAGTGGCAGACCTGCGGGGACTAAGCCCGCGGGAGAGGGCGCGCGCCATCATTCAGAACTGTACCCACCCGGATTACCGGGAAGGTCTCGCGGACTATCTGGCGCGGGCCAGTAAGGAAACCGGGGGACAGACGCCGCATCTTTTGGATGAGGCCTTTGCCTGGTACCGACGGTACCGCGAGCACGGTACAATGCAGGCTTAAAGGAGGAACACCTCCTTGGGTATACCGGACGCCAAAAAAATAAAGAGGGGGAGAAGCATGAAACAAAGAGCCCTGGTCATCCTGCTCGGCGCCTTGCTGGTCGTCTCGCTGCTGTCTGGCTGCAGCCAACCGGAAGCCCCAACCCAGTACCTTAATATCGCTACCGGCGGCACGGCCGGCACCTACTATCCCCTTGGCGGCGCGATGGCCGAAATCTGGAACAAGAACGTCAAAGGGGTCAATGCCACCGCGCAGAGTACCGGCGCCTCGGTCGCCAATGTGAACCTGCTCAAAGAGAACAAAGCGGATATCATCATGGTGCAGAACGACATTGTGTACTACGCCGCGAACGGCATCGAGATGTTCAAGGACAACCAGTACGCCGATGTCCGGGGGATTGCCACCCTGTACACTGAGCCCATTCAGATCGTGGCGAAGAGTAATACCAAGATCAAAAACCTGGATGATCTTAAGGGGAAAAAGGTTTCGGTCGGTCCCATTGGCAGCGGTTCCGAGGTCAATGCCCGTCAGATTCTGGCCGCCGCCGGGATTACTTATGCCGATTTCAACCCGCAGTACCTGAGCCTGGCGGATGCCTCGAGCAATATCAAGGACGGTAATATCGATGCGATGATCTTCACGGCGGCTTATCCCACGGCCGCGATCCAGGACCTGAACGCCCAGCACGAAATCCAGATGATTCCGATCGAGGATGCGGTGGCCGATGCCCTGATCGCCCAGTATCCGTTCTACACCAAGATCGTGATCCCGGCGGAAACCTACCAGGGGATCAACTACGCGACCAAAGGGGTAGCGGTGAAAGCGATGCTTGTGGTCAGCTCCGCCATGTCGGAGGATTTGGTCTATCAGCTCCTGAAGACGATGTACGAGAATACCGACCGGATTATTGCCGCCCATAAAGTTGGCGAGCATATTACCCGCGAGACCGGCAGCGAAGGGATTCCGATTCCAATGCATCCCGGCGCCGAGAAGTACTTCAGCGGGAAGTAGGACAATCAGCCAAAAGGATATCGCATAGAGCAGGGGAGCATTGGGGAGCCGGTGCTTCCCTGTTTTTGTGCATAGCTTGTATAACTACCCCTGGTATCAGGCGATTTTGCCGGCAGAATATGTATATTTATGCAGTCAGGGGCGGTTACTGCTGCACTACGGTGCTGAACTGGCAGCGTCTCCCAGTGAGAGCAGCCTGGTGGTCAGAGGATCGGTTAGTCACAATGACACCTCCGAAGATTGCTGCCGCATCAACCCAAAAAGGGTCTGCTTTTAGCATAGCACAGAATGATTCTTGCGCTCGGAAAAGATTCGGAGATTTCTCGGAAAGTATCAACCTATGGGCAGCCCGGGTACTATCTGAGGCCCAACGCCGGCCTGTCTGCACTGATGAAGAGGGTCTAAAGAGTGGTATAGACAGTACCTGGTGGATCGGTGGATATCCGGGTTGGGATTGCAGCCGGCAGGATTTGGGCGGCGGCAGGGGGAATACCTATAAGCCGCAACGGGTCAGGCTATCAATCGGGCTCTGCGGATCGGGTATCATTATGGGGCTGACCGATGGTGGGCTGGCGCATCCCGGGACTGGCTGAGGGGTCAAACAGGTGCGGTCTGTGGTTGGCTGAGGCGGTGAACAGGGTAAGATCAGGCCGGAACAGGTTTACCGGCGGATGCAGAAGAGAAATGGGGTACCGTGATGCTGCGGGTCATCGTGCGAAAACTATTAAACTTGGCCCTCGCGGGTCTTATTTTGGCGGTGTTTTTGTACAGTCAGAACAATTGGCTGAGAATAACCCGGATAACGCTCTACCCGGGGGGACTGCCGGCGGAGTTTGCCGGTCTGAAGATTGTGCAGGTGGCAGACCTGCACACCAAGGAGTTTGGCCCAGGGCAAGCTGGCCTGCTCCGGGCAATCCGGGCGGAAGAGCCGGACCTGGTGGTGTTTACCGGCGACATCATCGACAGCCAGACCACGGACTTCCGGCCGGTGATGGATCTGATGGAGGGACTCGCGGCGTATCCCCGGTACTATGTCGCCGGCAACCACGAACTGGGCTCCGGCCGGTGGTCCGAGTTGTCCAGGGAACTGAAGGCCAGGCAGGTGCAGATCCTGGACCGCACGAGCCAGCGCATCGAGTGGGGGGCGGCGTCGATCCGGATTGTGGGCATCCCCGACCCCTTCGTGGGGTCAGACACCCTCCAGGCGAGGGTGGAGCGGTACCTCGGGACGGCGCTCCGGGGAATAAACCGGGCGGAGTATACCATTTTACTCGCGCACCGGCCGGAGCACCTGGCGAGCTATGCCGCCGCCGGGGCGGATTTGGTCTTCAGCGGTCACGCCCACGGCGGGCAGGTGATTATCCCCTGGGTGGGGGGACTGATCGCGCCGGGGCAGGGTCTGTTCCCCCAGTATTACGCCGGGGTTTACCCGCAAGATAAAACCACCCTCGTGGTCAGCCGGGGCCTGGGGAACAGCGTCGTCAAACAGCGTCTGTTCAATCGCCCGGACCTGGTAGTGGTCACCCTGGAAACAGACAAGCCGCAGCCATAAGGCCGCGGCTTGTCTGAGCCAAAGCAGAGTTACATCTTCACGCCGGTTTCGGGTTTGAACGTGGTGCATTCCGTTTCCTGACTGGTATGGGCCTGACCGCTGCCGTTGGGGTTGACTTCCAGGGAGCTGGCGGTGCAGAAATTGCTTTCCCAGTAGTGGCAGGTGTCCACGCCGCATTTTACTTGCATTTTGGGCGCTGTCATCGTTGTCACCTCCTTATATACAGACAAAGTTATTTTTAACCGCCAGCAATATTTTCATGCACTGGTTTTGGCGCGCCCAAAGCTCGGAGACAGGATCGGCGGAGGTTGCCACAATCTGTCGGACAAAAAATCCTTCCTTTTCTTTACACCCGGACGCGATTGTGTTAAAATAAGAGAAACTACATAAAAGCAAACGCTGAATCCGTAAGGAGCGGGGGAACCAGGAAATAGGGGTGAGTCCGGCGATGCCGGTAGGGTTAACTTCGACCCGAACCCGTCAGCTAACCTCGTAAGCGTTGAAGGGAGTGGGGAAGCATGCGGTACTGAATGTGCCATGCTGTAACCTTGTATTTGCTGTCGAAAACTCCCTGTAGGATCTGCAGGGAGTTTGTATTTTGAGAAGGGGTGAAACTATGCGGGAGAGCAATTTAGCGTCCGTGGAGATGATCAACAAATACCCCCGCTTCGCTGTTATCGGGGCCGGGCACGGGGGAATGGCGATGGCTGGGGCACTGGCGGTGAAGGGATTTCATGTCAGTCTGTATAACCGCAGCGCGGCCCGGATTGAGAAGGTTTTGGAGCAGGGCGGCATCGAATTGTCCGGCACGATCAGCGGGTTTGGCCGCCCGGAGCTGGTGACCACTGACATTGGGGCGGCGGTCGCCGGAGCGGATCTGCTGATGGTGGTGTTACCGGCATCGGGGCACCGGCATATCGCCGAAATCAGCGCCCCTTATCTGAAAGATGGGCAGGTGGTGGTGTTAAACCCCGGCCGGACCGGCGGTGCCATGGAATTTAGGGCGACCCTGAAAGCCTGCGGTTCGACCGCCCGGGTGACCGTGGCCGAAGCCCAAACGTTTATCTTCGCCAGCCGGACCATCAGCCCGGGCCAGTCGCGGATTTACGGCACGAAACACGTGGTTCCGGTGGCCGCATTGCCTTCGACGGAGACCGGTAAGGTAGTGGCCATGCTGCGGCGGGCTTTTTCGGAGTTTGCCCCGGAGGAAAGCGTCCTGAAAACCAGTATGGACAACATCGGTGCCATTTTCCACCCGGCGCCCACTCTGTTAAACAGCGGACGGATCGAGTCTACTGCCGGCGATTTCCAGTATTACCACGATGGGATCACCCCTTCGGTGGCGAATATCATCGAGCGGATGGACCGGGAGCGGGTGGCCGTGGCGGCGGCGTTGGGGGTGAGGGCCATTTCGGCTTTTGATTGGCTGGGGGAGGCGTACGGGGCGACGGGCAATTCC
>CAZHIT010000224.1:470-4495 GCA_964533125.1 uncultured Candidatus Sumerlaeota bacterium | reverse complement strand
TAATTTTTTTCTTAATAAGGAAGGGGCTGACTATTACTCTTTTTAGTCAGCCCCCTTTTATTACCGCAACAACGCCGTTTAGCCTCCCCGATCCATAATCCGATGGAGTTCGGCTGCGGCTTGCTGGTAATAGCCGTCTTCGAAGTGGTGCGGGGTCAAACCCCAAGTGTGCTGGGCGCTGGCCACCCAGACTGCCGTGCTCAAATCGAGGCTCTGGCATCCCGGCATCAGATCGGCAAAGAAAGCGTAATAATCCCAAAGCCAGGTGTTCCGCGCGACGGCCTCCCGCCGCAGCTCCGGTGGGAAAGGCAGGATCTCCGTCCCGTCACGGTACTGCTCCCGCCAGAACGCCCGGTGCAGGATGATCCGCTCCGACGGTAATATGGCTGATAACCGGGCGACAAATTCGCGGCAGGCTTCTTGCCAGCGGACTTTGGCCGCCGGCGCACGATCCGGCAGGAGTTGAAACTTATAACCGGTCACTGCCGCCAGGTTAGAGTTGCGGAGCGCCGTGCTCCACTTGACCAGGCTGCCGCGGACCCTGGCGTGGTGCGATACATCCGAGACAAAATCCAGGATCAGATAATCTACTGGCTTGGCCGCCAGCTCGGTTAAGAAGGTCTTCCCAAAATCGCGGAGGACGTTTTGCCGCTCAAATCGGTTTTTCCCGATGATGGCTGCCGCATCCACCGGCACCGGCGCCGCCATTTGACTGGTGATCGAAGTGCTGGCGGCGTAGAGGCCCAGATTAAACTCCCCTGGCGCCAGCCGAAGAATATCCCCGCTGCAGCAGCAGCCAAAGATCGCGATATCCATAACTGCCTCCCCGGCCGGCCATTGGCGCCGGCCTTTTCTATTAACTCATTCCCCGGGTTCGGGTGCGAGTCCCATCATTTCCCGGAGCACATTGGCCGCCCGCAGGTAGTACCCCGTTTCGTAATGCGACGGCCGCAGACCCCAAGTATGGCTTTTATCGCCGATAAACCCCGCCGCGTTGATATCCAGGCTCCGGCATCCCGGGCAGGCGGCGGCAAAATACGCGTGGCACCGCTGCATCAGGTCGTTTCGGTACGCCCCCTCCGCCAAGAATTCGGGGGAGAAAGTCATAATGTCCGCCCCATCCCGGTACTGGTGCTGCCAGAAGGCCCGGTGCAGGATGACCCGTTCCGCCGGGAGGATCGCCGAGAGGCGCCGGATGAACGCTTGGCAGCACTGCTCCCACTGCGCC
Organism: uncultured Candidatus Sumerlaeota bacterium; assembly: GCA_964533125.1. Classification (GTDB taxonomy): domain Bacteria; phylum Bacillota; class SLNR01; order SLNR01; family JBMNPB01; genus CAZHIT01. Next base: position 3,267 of record CAZHIT010000224.1, on the reverse strand, counting down.
AGCACCGCCGGGTCGGTGCGATCGAGAACGGTAAAATCGTAACCGCTGGCTTCCCGGATCCCGGATAAAACGGTGAAGCCGGAATAGGTGATGTAGCTTTCCAGCACTCTCGCGACCGGTACGCCTTCGTACCCGAAATCCAGGAGCAGGTAGTCCGGCCGGGCCCGCGCCAGGTCCGTCAGGAACGTTTTCCGGAAATCGTCCACTACCATCCGCCGCTCAAACCGTTCCGTCAGTTGCACGTCCCGCTCGCGGATCGGCACCGGCGGCGTCATCTGGCTGAGGAGCGAGGTACCCGAGCCGTAGAGCACCAGCTTAAACCCGGCGGGAGAAAGGCGGAAAATATCTCCCGTGCAGCAGTAACCCAAAATCGCGATTTTTACCATACTCAGCCCTCCTGTCTGCAACCCCGGCCGTAGGCCGCTCTCCGGCCGCCCCTGACCTACAGCCAGGGCGACGGATACGGCCTGACGGTCAGCCCCGGAGCTATGACCGGCCGTCACCGGCGAACCGGCAGACGCTCTGCGCCGGGATGACGCACGGTTTCCCGTCCGCCAGCACCCAAACCGGCACCGCCCCGGGATTCTCCGCCCGCCGGCCGCCGGCGGTGAGCTTTAGCGCCGCCAAGGCCCGGAGGTATTCCGCGACGGCAATATTGGTGGCGTGCCAGATCTGAGCGTCCGGGCCCAGACGGGCAGCGAAGGTCTCGAGCAAATCCCATCGGTCGGTCTCCTCTATTTCCCAGCTGTGCCCCCAGACGAGCATCAGCGCCGGGGTTACGGGATTAAGCGCCTGGAACAGTTCACCGGTTTCCAGCAGCCGATCGAAGTGAAAGCAGCTGCCGCCCCAGCGGTATAAGTCTGCCGGCAGATCAAACCGGCCATTATAGCGGGTGGTGCGGCCGTACTCTAGCCCCAGGGCAGGGACGGCCGCCGCCACCCGATCGTCGTATTCTCCGTAAGGATAGGCAATACCCCGCACCGGCTGACCCCAGATCTGCCGAAGCCGCTCCTGGTCTTCCCGGATTTCGGCGGCAATTGCTTCCGGGCTGAGTCGGGGCAGGTGCGGGTGCCGCGCCGTATGTGACGCCACCTCATGCCCGGCATACAAAGTTGGGACTTCCCGGGCGGTGATCATCCCCGGCCGCCCGAGGACGGTCGAGTTTAAATTAAAGGTACCGCGGAGGCCGTGGCGGTTGCAGATCGCCACCAGTCTCCGGTCCGCAGCCAAACCGTCGTCATAACTCAAGGTCAAGGCTTTTAGTTTACCGTTGGGGAAACAAGGGCGTAGATTTGGCATGCCTTCATCCTCCCGACTGCCGCCCGCACCCCTAACGGCGTGATCTGGCTCCGCCCGGGCTGTCCGGCTGCGGCTCGGTTAGCGGTCTTAAGGCATTATATTCACCGCCCCGCCCGGCGGTGCGCGTTACCCGCCTCAGGGGGGCGTTCCGGCCTCCCCGACTAACCATTTTGACCCGGTTGGAATAGGATAGAACGACCAGCCAAGTACAGAGGAGGAATCGGATATGACCAAAGCCCCCAGCCGGAGCGCCGCCATAGCCGCCGCCCGATACGCCTGGCACCAGTTCCGCCGGGAAGCCAGCGAGTGGTCGGCGCCCTTGGTTTGGTTGCAATACTCCGGCGTACCCTACGTCGAACTGGAGGGGCAGCGGCCGCTGCGCCTGGCGAACGAAGCGATCAAGCAGCAAATCCCCACCATCTACGTCGCCCTCGACCGCTCCGGCCGCGTGGCGGCCAGGCGCATCCACCCGTTCCTGCTGGTAATGACCTCTGGTGCCCTGCACGAACTGCAAACCGAGATTTTCGCGTCCCCCCTGCCCGGCCGGAAGGTCCTCTGCCTGCACTTCCCCCACCCGGACTGCGCTGGCTTCCTGCCCCTGGCCCGCGCCCAAGGCTGGCTGACGATATACGACTGCATGGACAGTTGGCGGGAGTTTCACCCCCTGGGGCAGGCTCATTGGTTTAGTGAGGCCGCCGAAGCTCTGGTCTGCCGCAGCGCCGACCTGGTGGTAGCTACCAATCCCACCCTGGGCGCGGAGCTGCGCCGCTTTGGGGTAGAGCAGCCGGTCATCATCCCCAACGGGGTAGACCCGGACCGGCTGGACCGGAGCCTCCCGCCGCTCCGCCTGCCCCAGGGCGAGATTACTATCGGCTTCTTTGGTTATATCACCCGGGCCTGGTTCGACTGGGATCGTCTGGTCCGCCTGGCCAGGCGCCGTCCCCGTTGGCTTTTTCCTATCATCTGGTGGGGCGAAGCCTGGCCGAGTCGCCTTCCCCCCAACATCATCTCCCTTGGCGCCGTTCCCCATGTCGACCTCCCCCGCTACACCGCCGGCTGGGACGTGGGCCTGGTGAATTTCCGCAACATTCCCCTGGTCTTTGCCTCCTGCCCCATCAAGGTGTACGAATACCTCCACCTGAGGCTGCCGGTGGTCTCCGCCGCCATCCCCCACCTGCGCGATTACCCCTACGTCTATACCGCCGAAAGCGTCGAGGACTTCGAGCGGCAAATCCTCCGGGCCGCCGGCACCCGGCCGGAGCGCCCGGTTCTCGACGCTGTCGTCCGCGCCCACACCTGGACCGCCCTGTTTAACCGTTTCCTGGCCGCCATCCGGGCGGCGGCCCCGGGCGGGCAGCCATGAAGGTCCTCAGCGTCTACGGCTATTACGGTCCCGGCGGGTGCGAAACGGTACTTGCTAACCGCCAGGCGGCGTTTAGGCGGCTGGGCATCCCCTGCCATCTCCTCTTTTTGGCCAACTCGGTACCGGGGATCCTGT
>CAZHIT010000224.1:0-436 GCA_964533125.1 uncultured Candidatus Sumerlaeota bacterium | reverse complement strand
CGCCCGCGACGCCGCCGCCATCCGCTCCCTGGTGCAGCGCCAACAGTACACGCACATCAGCGTCCTCGACTGCCCGGAGGCGTACCCGCTCCTGGCTGCGGCCGGTTACCGCGGCGTCATCGTGGGCGAATGCCACACCTCTAACCTCACCTACCTCGAATACCTGCGCCGCCTGCCGCCAGGGGTCTACCCCGCTGCCTTCCTCACCCCCGCCACCCACCTGGCCGAGCGCCTGCGCACCGCCTACGCCCTGCGCGCGCCGGTGTATACGCTGCCAAACGGCCTGGACTGCACTCGTTTTCGCGGCATCGCCCCCGGTCCGCCCCCCTGGACCGGGCTCCCCCCCGCCACCCAGGTGCTCGGGTGGATCGGCCGCCTCGAAACCGCCAAAAACCCCCTCGCTTTCCTCCGCCTGGTGCGGCGCCTCAAGGACGCC
>CAZHIT010000223.1:0-4496 GCA_964533125.1 uncultured Candidatus Sumerlaeota bacterium | reverse complement strand
ACAGCCGACCGTAATCACCCGGGCCATCTTAGCGCTGATATTCCGCTTTACCCCGGCATCGGTCAAGCGATCAAACCACGACACGACAATCCCCTCCCTCATGCGGCCGGAAAGCCGGCTGGGCTGGCGACAGCCCAGCCCCTTCCGTTAGTGCAGGGCGCCGGCCTCCCGGTAATACCTGGCTGCGCCCGGATGCAGGGCAACACCGGTTCCGTTGGCCATTTTCTCCGGAGTCAGGTCCTTTAGGTTTGAATGCACGGAGTGCAGGTAATCCAGGTTTTCCGCCAGGGCTTTGGTAATCCGGTAGGCATCCGCTTCGGACATCCGGTCGCTGGCGATGACGACGACCTGGGAGCCAAAGGTGCTGATGTCGGCGGTGAGGAAAGTGTAAGCGTCTTTGGGGATGGGGAAGGCCATGTAGCCGTACTTTTCTTCCGCCGCCTTGACCACTTCTTCCTCCACCGGCAGCATCTTGACCGGGTGGGAGGACGCGACTTCCCGGACCGGCCCGGCCGGAGCGATGGTCAGCAGGGTGAAGGCGTCGATGAGGCCGTCTCCCAGCATATCTGCGGCTTCGCCCATGTCTTTATAGAAAATCTTGCCGCCCCAGGCCTCGATGTCGGCGTAGGAGACGCCGTATTCCGCGAGCATCCGTTTGGTCGCGAGTTCCCCGGTGGAGCCGGGATTGCCCACAGCCAGGCGGATTTTGTACTGAGTGTCGATGATCGTCCGGATGGAATCGACGGGCAGGTTAGCGCGGGCGATAAACTGCAGTCCGCTCGCGTAGAGCCCGCTGATGGCTTTGATATCGGTGATCGCCTCGGAAAACGGGTCGATGCCGAAGTACGCCGCCGCCGCGATGGCGCTGTGGGTCAAACCCAGTTCGGCCTCATCCTGGTGGACGGTGGATACATTCGAGACACCTTCGCCCGGGGTAGAGGTGATGATGGAGCCCGGCAATTTCTGAGTAATCGTCTCGGCCAGACCAGCCGCGATCAGGTCCCAGACCCCACCCCCGCCGATGGTGGCCCCGACCAGGTTTAGGTTCAGCGGCTGCTCTTCTTCGGCCGCTTTAGGTTTGGCGCAGCCGGTAAGGCTGAACACCATGACCGCAGCCAAAGCAAGCGCCAACCATTTGATCCGGGTATTGTTACGCACTTTTCTATCCCCCCTAATTATTTCTTGGCCAGGTAATCGCCAGAGAACTGCTTTAACGGTTGCCCCGATCACCTCCCTCAACCCAAAAGGCCCTATCCTTCGTTGATCTCGGCCGCCGCCGCATCCGCAAAACGGGCGCCGCAAAACGGGCAGCGGAGCGGCCGCTCCGGCTGATGCCGGAAATCATCCACAGACGCATAGAATTTCTGTTGGCAGAGCGGACATTTCACCCAGAAAATTCTGGCCATGACCTTATCCCTCCTCGATCCAGTCTTTCAGGCGGATGCGCTGCATGACTTCATCCGGGACACGGATGCGCTCGGAGTACGGCCGGCTAACCGGTTTGGTGGCGTCGATGAGCATCTTGTCGCCGACCGCGTGCTTCGTCGCGGACGGGTCGAGCGAACCGCCCCGCACTCCCCGGATAATGTCCACATTATCCCCGGCCTGCACCCGGGTGGCCACCGCCCAGAGCACTTCCGATTCGCTGAAGACATCGATGTCCCGGTCCACCACAATCACGTGCTTCAGCTCGTCGTGGTAGGGCAGCGACGCGATGGCGGCCACCTTGCCTTCGCCGTCTACCCGCTTGTCAATAGCGATGTACGCGTGGAACCGGCAGCAGCCGGAGATGGGGAAATGGACCGCCTGCACGCCGGGAACCGATTTTTTGACCTCTTCGTAGATCCCGGCTTCCTTGGGAATACCACCCAGGATGGAGGTGTCGGGGTGCCCCACCAAAATGTTTAGATAATAAGCGTCCTTCCGATAAGTGATCGCCTTAACCTTCACTACCGGCGACCAGCGCTGCGGCCCGTAGTAACCGGTAAACTCACCAAACGGTCCTTCGGCGTCGCGTCGGTGCGGGATTACCTCTCCTTCGATGATGATTTCGGCATCCGCCGGCACCAGCAGACGATCTCCGTAAGCCTCGGAAGCCACCAGCCGCAGGGGCTCGCCCAGAACCCCGCCGATTACTTCGTACTCGTCGGCCTCCATGCCAACCAGGGCTTCCGTTCCCAGGTAGAATCCAGGGTGGTGCCCGATAACATGGGCCACCGGCAGGGCCTCCCCCTTCTCCCAAGCCCGCATGGTGTAGTTCCACAGGTGCCGGGGAGACATCCACAGGCCCAACTCGTCCTTACTCCGTACCAGCATCCGGTGGTGGGAGGAATTGTACACGCCCGTTTCCGGATCAGCAGCGACCACCGCGTCGACCAGATAGGGGTAGCCGTCCATGGCGTGGTGGGTCAAAACCGGCAGGTCCCGCAGGTCGACGGCGTCCCCGACCCGGACCACTTCTTTCACCGGCGCATCTTCCCGGCCAACCACAACCGGCGGAATCCGGCGCTGGCACCGCCTGGCAAACTCAAAACTGGTCTCCATTCGCCACTGCTCCGGGGGTAACCCGAGCGCCACCGCGCATTTTCCCCGGGTGGCGAACACATTGGTGACTACCCGGAACGGGCTCAGTTCGCCCTTAAGGTTCAGTACCTGTTCGCAGAGCAGCAGCGGCAGGCGGCCTTCGTTTTCCAGGTGTTGCTGCAGCGCCGTAATCTCAAACTGCGGACTGATCACCCGTTGCACCCGGACGATATCGGCCGGCATCGCCTGCTCTAAGTCATGGAAAAAACTGCGCAAATCCTTGGCCATATCTTCATCACCTCTTTGCTTGATTGGGGCCGCCTTACCGGTTATGCGGGGTCCCGAAGGTCAGCATCTGGAGAAAAGCCGCCTCCTGCGGCGTTACCAGGGCCGGCCGATTTGACTTTTCCGGCTCGGGCGGCAACGGCGGGGCTTTGGGGATCTGCTCCGCCACCTGGCGGGCAACCTCCTCCTGGATCCACTCCTGCAGTGAGTCCCGGAACGACCCGGCCAGCTGAGTCTGCAGTTCGGTCTGCAGCTCGGCCTTCAGCCCAGCCCTTATCTCCGCCTGCACCTGTTCCCGGATGAGCGCCCAGGGCCGTGGTACCGGTGCCGGCGCGGCTTCCCGTTCAGTACGCCGGGCGGGAGCCTCCGGGAATGGGGCCTCCACCCGGGCCATTATCTGCCGCATCAGCTCTTGCCCCTGCTCCAGCAGCGTCTGGATTTCCTCCCCGGTGGCGTTTTCGATGTGGATTCCGGCCGTCACCCCCGTCACCAGGTTCAGCTCCCGGCACAGCCCTTCGGCCAGGGGTACCGCCAGCCGGTCGTCTTTGTGCCCCAGCAGGTTGACCACGGATGTGGTGCAACTGCGGCGGCCGTCGCCGGTGAGGCTTGGGCGGGGCTGGCAAAGCACCACGGTGCCGATATGGGGCCGGTCGCCGCCGCCGACAAAGACATGGAGGCCGGCCCCGGTCAGGACGACCGTGCCCTGCAGGTTGCAAGCGCCGGTACCGGTGGAAACCGCAAAACTAGTGTACATGGATCAACCCTTTCTTTCCGGCTTTGGTTTGTTGCATACCCCATCATATGCAGGGAATAGTTCATTTGCCCCGGACCAGGGGGGGGAAAATGGCCCGGCGCCGCCCGCCGGTCAGTAAAAAACCTCCCTTGAAGGTGGTGAGGGCGGCTTATGCAGGCAGTCTGCCGGCGTCAAGGCAGGACCGGATCACTTCCCGGGAGTTGAGCTTTTTCCCCCGCCTTTGCGACCCCAAAAGCAATCCCGGCCCCTTCTCTTTTCCTCATTATCGGTATATGGTACAATGGTTGCAGGCAATCACGGCTGCGGGAGGTAGATTATGAACAAACGGGTAGTAATCACCGGTATCGGCGCTCTGACCTCACTCGGCTCCGGACGCGCCCCCTTTTGGCAGGCCATCCGGTCCGGCCAAAACGGCATCAGCCGCATCGAAAGAGTGGACACCTCCGACCTGGAGGTGAAAGTCGGCGCCGAGATCAAGGATTTTGACCCCGGTCAGTACCTGGACAAGAAAGAGGTTCGCCGGACCGACCGGTACGCCCAGTTCGCCCTGGCGGCGGCGCAAATGGCCATCGCCGACGCCCGGATCGACTTCGACCGGGAAGACCGCGACCGGCTGGGGATCATCCTCGGCACCGGCATCGGCGGGATGGAAACGCTTGAGGGCCAGCACAGCGTGCTCCTGGATAAGGGCGCCGACCGGGTCAGCCCTTTCTGCATTCCGATGATGATCCCGAACATGGCGGCCGGTATGGTGGCTATCCGCCACGGTCTGAAGGGCTTTGTGGAGACCGTAATCACCGCCTGCGCCTCCTCGACCAACTCGGTCGGGGACGCCTTCCGCCTCATCCGGAGCGGCGAGGCCGAGGTCCTCCTGGCCGGGGGCACCGAAGCGCCCATCACCCGGCTGGCCCTGGCCGGCTTTTGCGCCAGCAAA
>CAZHIT010000222.1:2169-4511 GCA_964533125.1 uncultured Candidatus Sumerlaeota bacterium | reverse complement strand
TGCTGGCTGATTGTCCCCGGTGATTGATAAACTCGAGTCTGCCCAGATCGATCAGCCGGGTCTGGCCCTTGACAATGAGTTGGGCCGCCTGGTTAAAATCCTTGGGATACTCCAGGGTTCTGATAAAATCCCCGCCGGTACCGGCGGCAATAATACCCAGTCGAGCCTGGCTGTTGATCAATTCGTCCCCGGCAAAAAAACCGTTTACCACTTCGTTTAAAGTACCGTCCCCGCCTACTGATATAATAGTCCCGTAGCCTTTATGCAAAGCCTCGCTGGTCAGATGTGTGGCCTCTGCGGGGCATGAAGTAAAGGCAAAATCAAATTCCAGCCCTGCTTCTTCCAGGCCCTTTTTCATCGTAGGCCAATTGAGGCGGGTCTTGCCATTGGCAGAAGCAGGATTGATAATTGCCATTGCTGGTTTAGGCAAATCTTGCGGCCCCCTTTAAATTATTTTATCCGGTATTGAAGAGGTGCTGATCAGATCGATATCAGAACCAAGGATCCCCTTTTTAATCACCTGACCGGATTCAATTGGTAAATTCACCGTTATCTTGCGTATTTCCTGCATACAGGCAAAAATATTGCCCTTGGGGACCGGAGATGAAGTCTTGACCGGCAATCGCACCGCTGATCCCTCAGCTATTTTGACCGTGGAGGTCACCACCCGGGAGGGATTAAACAGTTCCCCGGGGGCGTATTCCCGGCCCAGTTTGCAGCTGTAACCGCTGACTTCGATTATTTGACCTTCATCTTCTTTGACTAATAAGCTGCAGCTTAAAGGGCATAAAATGCAGGTCAGATTATGCTCAGTCATTATCAGCCCCTCCTTTACCCGCAATCTTTTGCACTTCAACGGTTATATCCTGCCCGGGGGCGGCGTTTAAAAGCTTTTCCCGCCGCAGGGTGATAACCGCCATTTCCGGTGGTCTGACTATTTTTTCCCGCCGGCTGGCGATGATCTCATTACCGGAGCGGACAATTATCCGGGCGGGAAATACGGTTTCCCGCACCCTGAGATACAGATCCATCCGTTCTGGGGCCCGTTCAGGGGTCAGCAGCTAGGGGACCGCCAAAGCGCAGCTTTCACCGGGTCGTATCTTCAGCGGATTTTTAGCCGCCAGTTTGCCCCGGGCGTAAAGGGCCGCGCCCCGGCCTGCTGCCTGCCCGGTCAAGGTTACGTAGTCTACCAGGTCGTAGACGTTTACTACATTGCCGCAGGCAAAAATACCGGCGGCGCTGGTGCTGAAATTTTCGTCCACCACAGGGCCCCGGGTGGTTTCGTCCAGCAATACCCCGGCCTGTTCGGAAAGTTCATTTTCCGGAATCAGACCCACTGATAATATGACCGTGTCGCAATCGATAAAACGCTTTTTATCTTCCCGGGGGCGGCCCTTTTTATCCACGGGCGCAACGGTCACGCCGCTGACGCGTTTTCGGCCATGGATGCCGGCAATGGTATGGCTTAAGTGCAGGGGAATACCATAATCCTCAAGACATTGCACCACGTTGCGGGTGAGCCCGCTGGGCCGGTCCAGGATTTCATACACCCCTTCCACCTGCACCCCTTCCAGGGTCAGGCGCCGGGCCATGACCAGGCCAATATCGCCGCTGCCCAGAATTACCGCCCGGCGGCCGGGCAAGAGCCCTTCAATATTTACCAGACGCTGGGCGGTTCCGGCGGTATAGACCCCGGCCGGACGGCTTCCGGGGATCATAATCTGGGAACGGGTCCTTTCCCGGCAGCCCATGGCCAGGACAATCGCTCCCGCCTGGACAAAAACCATACCATCCTGGTTGACTGCCGTTATGGATAAGTCGCGGTTAATTTCCACTACCATGGTATTTAACAGGCATTGTATTCCTTTAGAATAGACCTCTTGCTTATAATGTTCGGCATACTCAGGGCCGGTGAGGCGCTCCTGCATGAGTTTCACCCCGAAGCCGTCGTGAATACATTGGGGCAGGATGCCGCCCAGATTAATATCCCGCTCAATCAGCAAAACTTTCTCGAGGCCGTTTTCCCGGGCCGCCAGGGCTGCTGCCATGCCGGCAGGACCTGCGCCGATGATGGCTGCGTCAACCTTAAGCATTTATATCACCTCGGTTCTGGTATCACCGGCGAATAGCAGGGAACCGGGACCGCCCTTGGTAACTTCCTGGAGGGGAATGCCCAGTTCCCGGGCCAGGATAGCCGCTGTTTTGGGCAGGCAAAAACCGCTCTGGCACCTGCCCATGCCCGCCCGGGTCCTCCGTTTTACGGCGTCAATGGTAAGAGCCGGAATTACTCCGTGGATGGCTTGCACGATTTCCGCTTCGGTGACCATCTCGCAGCGGCATAC
>CAZHIT010000222.1:0-2159 GCA_964533125.1 uncultured Candidatus Sumerlaeota bacterium | reverse complement strand
AATTCCCGAAAAACCACCGGGCTGCGGCGCCGGGGCTCAAAATCGGTCTTGGGGTCCAGACCCAGTCCCTCTTTTTCCAGCATCTCTATCACGTATTCGGCGATGGCCGGAGCGGAAGCCAAACCGGGTGATTGGATACCGCCGATATTTATCAGTCCTTTGACAAAGCGGGAAGGCCTGATATGAAAATCTTCCGTATAAGTGGCCGCCCGGACTCCAGCGAAATAGGCGATAATTGCATCTTTGGGCATATGGGCTATGAAGGGGGCGAATTTATCCAGCATTTTATCCAGGCCTTCCCGGGTACAGGCCAGGTCCTCTTTGTCGGGTACCTCCACTGCCGTCGGGCCTATCATCAGATTGCCGTCAACTGTCAGGATCACTCCTCCTCCCTTGGTATGGGCATCGGGGGGCTGACTCAGGTCGGCATTGCACCCGGAGAGTATATTGCTGAACTTGCGGTCGAAAAGGATATGCTCCCCTTTGCGCGGATGGATGGTGAATTCAGCCGGACCTGCCATTTCAGCGACATCGTCGGCGTAAACCCCGGCTGCATTAAGGACAAAGCGGGTCGGGAAAACCCCCTGTGGAGTTATTACAGCCTTGACCGCCTCATCTTTGGTCTCAATTCCCAGGACTGGGCATCCCAGATAAACTTTCACCCCGTTTTGGACCGCGTTTTCCGCATAGGCAATGGCGGCTTTATAAGGACAGGTTATGGCGGTGGTCGCGGCAAAAAAACCCGCTACCGCCCCCTTTATATTTGGATTATAACTGGCCACTGCTTTTTCATCTGCCAGGATTTTAACCTCTGGGACCTGATTGATCCCGGCAATAGCCTTGATAGCCTCCAACATAGGGCGCTGTTCTTCATTCCTGATAAAACCCAGCATACCGCTGCGCTGCAGTGGAAAATCCAATTCCCGGGCCGCCTCTGTGTAGAGTTCATTGCCCCGCAAATTAAGTTTATGCTTTAGACTGCCGGGCTCTACAAATAGCGCCGGGTGGATCATGGCATTGTTGGCCTTGCTGGTACCGCAGGCTACGTCAGTCTCTTTTTCCACCAGGACGATGCTTAAATTGTAGCGGGATAATTCCCGGGCCAGGCAGGTACCGACAATTCCGGCGCCGATAATAACCACGTCGGCTGCGGGGTAGTGATATTTGCCCCGGGTACTGACCTTAACCGGCTTTTTTAGCTTCCGCCCGGGTATGGTCAGTCTATTGACCACTGAATAAACGCCGGGGTAGAGTCCGGCCAGGTGTCCGGCTTCCACTACCTGTTCCCAGGCCGGTACTTCTCCTGATAAAGTGACCAGCCCTCGCTCCACCTCCAGCCGGACCGATTCCAATTCCGGGCTCTTGTTTAAACGGGCCGCCAGTATCCGGCGCAGAAAGAGATCATGTCCCTCCTCATCCAGTCCTGCCCATATGATCTCAGCCACATCAAAAACCGGCATAGAGCTTTTTCTCTGCAACATATCTTCACAAAAGGGGCAGGCGGTGACAATTGCTTCCCCCCCCGGCAAAGCCAGTTCCCCGGCTCTTGACTGGGCGATGGTTAAGGCAGCGGCAGGTTCCAGCAGATCATAAAGCTGCCCCCCTCCGCAGCAATGGGTCTCCTGGCCGGTACAGGCCGGCTCCAGGAGCTGAAAACCGGGAATGGCTTTTAGAACATCCCGGGGTTCCTCCAGGATACCGCTTTGTCTGGCCAGGACGCAGGGATCATGGTAGACCATGGTTGTCGGCAGCTCCCGGAAGGATAATCTTCCTGCCTTGACCAGCTCCAGGGCGTACTCGGAAAAATGCATGATTTTAATATTCAGCTCGATCCCGGCCTCCGGGTAGCGGGTGCGGAAAGTTTCCAGGCATTCCGGACAGGAAGTGACCAGGGTTTTGATCCCCTTGGCCATTAGGGCCCCGGCTGTATTTTGGGCTAGATCGATTTCAGTTGCAGCCACCCCCAGACAGGAGGCGGGAAACCCGCAGCATTTCTCGTCGTCCAAAACAACCGCCTGGACGCCGGCCGCTTTTAAGACGTTTAAGGCCGCGTTTACAGCCTCCGGATTGTGGGAGCGGTATGAGCAGCCGGCAAAAAAAAGCACTTTTTCATCGCTGGCCGCAGTTGGCCGGAGAGGGGCCAGTTGTTCCGGCGGGTA
>CAZHIT010000221.1:0-4527 GCA_964533125.1 uncultured Candidatus Sumerlaeota bacterium | reverse complement strand
ATGGCGTACCCCTCCTCCAGCAGTACATCGCTGAAATAGCCCACCGTTACGGCGTCCCCTACGTCACCGATAATGCCTGGGGCCTCCCCTTCGTCGGCACCGACCTGCGGAAGACCGGGGCCGATGTGATGATTTACAGCATGGACAAGGCGACCGGCGCTCCCACCAGCGGCCTGATCATCGGCAAAGAAGATGTGATGGTCAATATCCGCCGCGCCCTCGGTATCCACGGCGAACGCTGGGGCACCACCAACTCCTACGGCAAGGCCGCCTACGTCGGTTTTGACCCGGGCAAAGAAGCCCTGGCCGGCCAGTATGCTGCCCTGAAGGTCCTGCGGGATCAGCCGGAGATTCTCACCAAGCCGGTGGACGATATGTACGACATCGTGGTGGACGAGTTCTCCCGCATGAACCAAAAGCTGCGGGAAGGCATCCTGATCAGCAAGTCCTACAACTCCACCGCGGTGGAAGTCAACTATGAAGGTACCTGGAAAGACGGCCAGCTGGGGATTCCGGTGTTCTCGATCGAAGATATGTACTCCGGCTCCCACCTCTTCCAGGCCGGTATCGCCCAGATGGGCATCATCCCCACCGTTGCCTACGACGCCAACATCTTTATCTCGCCGGGTTTGGGAACTGCGGACGAGGACGGCCAGGTTATCGAAGAACGGGCCCGGATGGCCGTGCGCGGTCTGGTGCGGGCGATGGAAATCGTCTCCGAGTACGCCGGTATTCTCGACTAAGCAAAGGTAAAGCGGCCGGCCGGGTAACCGGCCGGCCTTTTCGCCGGCACCACAGGGTGCGGGCAGCGAAGGCAGGGTGAATGACAGTGCTCAGTGAAAAAGAAGAAGTTGAATACCGGATTCTGAAAGCCATCGGCGAGGCGCAGGAACCCCTCGGCTCCGGTGCGGTCAGCGACTATCTGCGGCAGGCCGGCTTAAAAATCAGCGAAGCCACCGCCGGCCGGGTGCTGCGGGAACTGGACCGGAATAAGCTCACCCTCCGGGTTGGCTTCCAGGGCCGTCTGTTAACCGAAGCGGGGCAGGCCCGCCGGGAAGAACTGAGCCGGGAGCGGGAGCGGGCGTTTTACGGATCGGAATTACTCAACGTCCTGCGCGTGCACGGCAAAGATGAACTGTTGGACCTCCTGGAAGCCCGGCGGGTGATTGAGCGCGAAACCACGCGCCTGGCTGCTCTGCGGGCGAACCCGGAGGACCTGGCGCAGCTGCGGCGGATCATCGAGCGGCACGAGCAAAACGCTAAAGAGGGTATGAGCGGCGCCGACGAAGACGGGCAGTTTCATAAGCTGATCGGCCGGATGGCCGGGAACAAGGTACTGATGGCGGCATTGGATTTAATCCGCCAGGACGGGCAGCTGACCCCGGTGCTCGAGTACATCCGCAAGCACGTGCACAGCACCGTGGTCACCGACCACAAAAAAATCTGCGCGGCGATCGCTGCCGGGGACAGCACCGTTGCCGAAGTTGCCATGGTCCAGCACATTGATAACATCGTCACCGATGTGCAAAAGTATTGGGAAGAGATCAACCAGCCCTAATCGGCCAGCGGTTTGGCCGTCTGGTCAGAACAGGTGGTGGGTACAGTTGCAGGAAAAGATTCTGGACGCCCTGGATGTGGAGACTTTTATTGTCTGCCGGAGCGAGGAAGATGGCAAGGGGATTATGCTCGCCCTGCTTGCGGAGATGGGTCTGCGGGACACGGATATCGTCTTTGTGGAGTATGCCGGCATGGGGGTCCGCATCCGGGGGCGGGGGTATATCTACCGCCCCGGGGACCGATACCGCTGGCTTGGTGAACAGCCGGAAGGGGTGAGCGAATGAGCGACTTTCGGCCAAAGAACATCCTGTTGGCGCCTTTCGACCCGGTCCACGACATTGGGCTAAAGATGGTCCGCCAGGCCCTGGAGAGCGCCGGGCACCGGACGACCCTGCTGCCGCCGGATTACGCGGCGGAAGAGATCATCCAGGCCGCCCTGGAGATGCCGGCCGACGTGGTAATGATCAGCCGAACCTTAGGTTACGGCGTGGCCGAACTGCTCTCCCGGTTTATCGACCTCGCGGACGCCGCCGGATTGCGGGAGCGGGCGCGCCTGGTCATCGGCGGAATGGCCATCCGGCCGGAACTGGCGGCCGAGCTTGGCTTTGACGCCGGTTTTGGCCCGGGGACGGACGTGGCCGAAGCGGTGGCTTACGTCGAGGAGCGGCCTTACCAGCCGGATCAGAGCCAGATGACTAAGCACAAAAAAGATATCACCGCCGGGTTCAGCTATGCCTACAACAACCGGCGGGTGGAGACCTTGCTCGACGGAGTAGTGGACCAGATCGTCGGGTGGACAGCGGAGAGGACCTCCCCGGGAATCGCGCGCGCCGCCCTGCGCCAGCGGATCCTGCGCGGCCAGGCAAATGGTGCGTCCGATGGTGAACTGGCGGAACTGCGGCGGGAGTACAGCGCTCTGGGTTCCCCGCTGGTGCAGCAGTTCTACGCCGATGGCAGCCTGCCCCGCAAGACCCGGGCCCTCTCGGCCGGGGAGCGGGCGGACTTTGCCCGCACGGTAGCCCACAGCCAGGCAAGACCGGTCCGGTTGCAGAGCCGGGATGGCCAGCCCCTGGTCTTTGTTCAGTATGGCACCGGCTGTCCGTTCATGGACATCGCCCACATCAAGGTCAGCGAGGCCTGGGGCGCGGACGGTGTGCTGCACTTTGATCCCTCCTGGGGCGCCCGCACCGAGGGACTGCTGGAAGGCTATATCGCCCACGAGGAAGACGGCTCCATCCTCACCCCCGAAAACCTGTGCCAGATCAAGTCCGGCCTGGACCCGGCCACCCTGTGGACGGTCCGGGCCCACCGGGGCCTAAACACCCCGGAGACCGTGGTCCTGGCCGGGGAGTGCGGGGCGGACCTGACCAAGATCAACATCGTCTACGGCTCGCTGGGCGCCGGCACCCAGCCGGAGCGGCTGACGGTGGATGGGGTGGAAGCGATCCGCCTGGCGGCGACCTACGGCCTGCCCTTTGATATCCCGACGAACGAGGAGCTGTGCGGGGTCCCGGCGGCCAAAGCCTTTGCCGGGATGCTGATCGTCGCTCACCTCGGGCGGCGTATGGGCGCCCGGCCGATCCTGAAACCCCTGTTCTGCTATTCGCCGGAGGTAATGCTAAACCGCCGGATGGACGACAACTATATCGACTACAACGCGGCCAAGGTCCTGGCCCTGCGGCAAATCGCGGATATCCCGGTCTGGCCAGGTGAACCGATCGGCTTCCTCACCCACAGCGAGGACCGGGTGCAATCGGCCCTGACCACCGCCCTCCACGCCAGCCTGGCGGCTTCCTTAGGCGTGCCGGCCATCTCCATCGCCTCCTCCGATGAAGCCTATTCCGGCGGGCCGATTACCGCCGCCGCCCGGGTCGATACCTTGCGGGCCACTCAGGATGCCTTCCGCTTCTTCGGCAGCGCCGGGATTGCCCCGACCGCGCAGGCCAGGGTCTGGGCGGCCGAGTTGGCTGAGCAGATCGAAGCCACCCTGGAGCGGGTGCTGGCGGCGGGTTCTTTTGTCCACGCGCTCAACACCGGGTTACTCGGGAGCCGGGAGGACGGAGCCTACCCCGGCCGGACCGGCACCGGTACGGTCACCGCCAAATAACCCAGGCTTGGGAGTGACAGGGATGCAAGTTATCGGGATCGCCGGTACGGCCAAGAATACGGGCAAGACCACCACCTTAACCGCGATGCTGGCCGAAGCGGAGCGGAAGGGGGTCAGCCTCGCTCTGACCAGTATCGGCTACGACGGGGAACTGCGGGACAATATCACCGGGCTCCCCAAGCCCCGAATCACCGTTCAGACCGGGAACCTGGTGGCGGTGGCCGAGCGCTGTCTTTTCGCCGGGACGGCCCGGGTCGAGGTATTGGAGCGCACGGCTATCAGCACTCCGCTCGGGCCGGTAATCATTGGCCGGGTGACCAGTCCGGGGCTTTTGGTCATTGCCGGCCCGAACAAAGCGGCCGAACTGCGGGAAGTCATCGACCGCCTGCGTGAATATGGCTGTGACCTGGTGCTGGTGGACGGGGCGCTGAACCGAATTGCACCACTCGCTGAGACCGATGGTCTGATCCTCGCCACCGGGGCGGCCCGCAGCGTGGAGCTGGATCGCTTGGCGGCCGAGGCCAGGGTTTGCGCCCGGCTCTTTGGGCAGTACCGCACCTGGCCGCAGGCACAAGCGCTGCAGGGCCGCCGGCAAGTAACCCTGATCGGCAAGGACCGGGGGGAACTGAGCCTCGGGACCGGGTCCCTCCTGACCGAAGACCAGGTGCGGGATGTGGCCGCCGCCTGGACCGGGGAGACCAGGACGATGTTTATTCCCGGCGCCGTATCCACCGCGATGCTGGAGCGTCTGGTGCTGCATCTCGGAGAGCGGCTGAACGGGAAAACCCTGGTCTTCCCCAGCGGCATCAATCTCCTCATCGGCGGGGAAGCCGCCCACCTGCTGCCGCTGCTCGATAAAATCT
>CAZHIT010000220.1:0-4539 GCA_964533125.1 uncultured Candidatus Sumerlaeota bacterium | reverse complement strand
CTGCTCTGCCAGGCCCTGGGGCAGAGCGACTGGGCCGCGGACCCCCGCTTCGCCACCAACGCCTTGCGGACCCGGCACCGGGAGGAACTGGTCGCGCGTCTTAATGCCGTCCTCATCACCCGCCCGACCGCGGTTTGGCAGGCAAACTTAGACGCCGCCGGGGTCCCCAACGGCCCGATCAACACCGTGGACCGGGTAGTCACTGACCCCCAGGTCCTGGCCCGGGAGATGGTGGTCGAGGTGGAGCATCCCACGGCTGGCCGCCTGCAGATGGCCGGGGTGCCGATTAAGATGAGCGCGACCCAGGGGAGCATCCGCCGGGCGGCGCCCCGCCTGGGTGAGCACAATGCGGCCGTGCTCCGGGAGCTGCTGGGCCTGACGCCGGCCGAGGTTGAGGATCTGAAGCAGGCCGGCGTCCTGTAGATTGTCTGCATCAGACAAAAAAAATCCAGGCGAGGCGGGAGGGTGCCTCGCCTGGACGGTGCCAGGGCAGGGAGGACTACTGGATTTCGATTTTGCGGTTTTGTCCGGTCGGCGTGAGCTTAGGCAGGGTCAGCCGGAGGATCCCATCCTGGTAGCTGGCCGTTACCTTCGCCGGGTCGATACCATCAAGCGCGAAGGAGCGGGAAAGACTAGTCTGTCGCCGTTCCCGGCGCAGGTAGTTCGGCTGCTCTTCGTTCTCTTCCGTTTTCTTTTCCGCCTGCACGGTCAGATGCTTTTCGTGCAGTTCGATGGCGATCTCTTCTTTTTTGAATCCCGGCAGTTCGGCTTCGATCAGATATTCCTGCTCGTTTTCCCGCACATCTGCCCGGAATGCCGCCGAGTCCCAGCCCCGGAAGGGGACAGCCATAAACCCGCCGAAGACGTCATCGCTGAACATCTGGTTCATCGTCTGAACCAGGTTAGTCAGGGAAGAATCCGATTGTCTGCCTCCCCGGTAAGGAACCATTACCCGCATTGTTTGTCAACCTCCTTAGTGATTTGATTTACAGCTATAATATATCCTAAAGGTCAGTAATGGTCAAAGTCAATGTAGGTCAAAATAGGCCTGTATTTTTCGATTAAGGCCAAATTTTACCACCCGGACGGCGCGGGCGCGCTATTTTGGGTATTTTTGCCTGCGCTCGCCTTTCGGACAGAGCCCGGGAGCAGTCCAGCAGACTTCTTTAGAGGACGCAGTCAGGCTTCTCCGGCGCCGGGGTCCCGCCTGTCCGGGGGAACATTCCGCACCAGAGCAGCGTCAAGCAGGCAGAGACCAGAAGAACACAAGAAGGAGTGGGATTATGATCAGAGCTAACCAATTCAGAGGGCAGCTGGGACGATGGGTGGTGGTCCTGCTGCTCGTTGGTCTTTTGGGCAGCGGTTGCCGTCCTGCCCCGTCAGTGGGACCAAGTGAGGCCGTGGCCTTATCGGCCACAGCCCCGGCGGCGACCTTTGGCGTCTACACCGAAACCATGCCCGCCTTTAGCCCGGCGGTTCCGGCGTACAAGGTAGCGGCGGACTTCGGGAATATCACCAATCCCACGCAGTTCCACCTCTCGGCGGCGGCCCGGGCAAAGCTGATTGAAAACGGCTTTGTCGTCGTCCCCAGCCGGGAGGCGGAGTTCTTCACCCTCTACGAGCGCAGCCGCTACGAGCCGGTGCCGCTGTTCGTCACTACCGATTCCATGCTGCACAACTACCACCTGTATTTTGACCACCTGCTGCGGGTGACCGAGACCAATAGCCTGGCCCCCGCGCTCGCGGAGCTGACCGCCGCGATGCTGGCCCGGGCTGAGGAGTTTGACCTCGCCTGCCGGGGTACCGGGTGGGAAACCGCGGCCAGGCGGAACCTCGGCTACCTGGCGGTGGCGGCGCGTCTGCTAGATCCGCAGGCGGCGGTACCGGCATCGGTCCAGGCGGAAGTGACGGCCGAGCTTGGCCTGATCGCGGCCCACACCGGGGTGGCTATCTCGCCGCTGATGAACCTCGGTAATGCGGACCCGGTAGAGGCGGCGCAGGAAGATTATTCGCAGTACTTGCCCCGGGGGCATTACGACAAAACCGAGCAGCTCCGGGCCTATTTCCAGGCGATGATGTGGTACGGCCGCCAGACCTTCCGGTTCAAACTGGAAGACGAACTGCGCTCCGCTGTGCTGCTGACGCTGGCCCTGCAAAAGGCGGAGACGCAGGCGCTGTGGGAGCGCATCTACGAGCCATCCACCTTCTTCGTCGGCCGGAGCGACGACATCACCTTCTATCAACTGACCGGATTGCTGCGGGATGCCTACGGGGAAACGGTGGACCTGCCAACCCTCACCGCCGACGGCGATAAGTGGACGTCGTTCGTGGCGGCAGCCCGGGCCCTCCCGCCGCCGGAAATCAACTCCCTGCCCATTTACGACGAGACCATCCAGCCGGACCGGGAGCGGGAGATTTTGGGCTTCCGTTTCCTTGGGCAGCGCTTTACCTTAGACGCCGCCATCTTCCAACGCCTGCTGTACCGCGAGGTGAAGGAGAACCGCAGCGGCGAGCGGCGGATGCTCCCCAAGGGTCTGGATATCCCGGCGGCCTTTGGCTCAGATGAAGCCAGAAGTATCCTCTCAGCTGCCGGCGAAGCGGACTACCCGGGTTATCCGGAAAACCTGGCGAAAGTACGGACCCAGATCGGGGACTTAGAGCCGGGGGTCTGGCAGCAAAACCTGTACTGGGGCTGGCTGTATAGCCTGCGGCCCCTGCTGACCGTTAAGCCCGCCGGTTATCCCTCTTTCATGCGCAACCCGGCCTGGGTCCGCAAAGAGCTGAACACCTTCCTCGGCAGCTGGACGGAGCTGAAGCACGACACCATCCTCTACGCCAAACAGGTGTACGCCGAAGCCGGGGGCGGGGCCGAGGAAATCGACGACCGGGGCTATGTGGAGCCGAATCCCCAGGTCTACGCCCGCCTGGGCGCTCTCGCGCGGATGACCCGGGAGGGACTCTCGGACCGGCAGCTGCTGGGTGAAACAGACCGGACCAGCCTGGAGCGGCTGGAGCAGTTAGCCGGTCACCTGCGGGACATTTCAATAAAAGAACTGACCAATGTTCCGCTCACCGATGCCGAGTATGAGATCATCCGCTCCTACGGTGCCACCCTGGAGCATTTCTGGCTCGACGCCCTGGCGGATGAGGGGATTGACCATCCCTCGGCCGTTTACGACAAGCCAGCCGCCCTCGTCGCCGATGTGGCCACCGATATCGTCAGCCGGCAGGTCCTGGAAGAGGCTACCGGGTATGTGTCTGAGATCTATGCTGTGGTGCCGGTGGAAGGTAAACTGCGGATTGCGGTGGGGGGAGTGTTCTCATACTACGAGTTCCCCTGGCCAATGAACGACCGTCTGACCGATACCCGCTGGCACCAAATGCTGGAGAACGGTCAGGCGCCGCCAATGCCGGAGTGGAGCGATGCCTTTGTGGCGGAGTAAGGGGGGGCCGGTTGGCCGGTGGCTGCTCCTGCTCGCTCTGTCCCTGGTTCTGTCTCTCGCTGCTCTGGCAGCCGGTGGGTTGGATCGTGCCGCCGGTGCGGATGGATTGGATCCTGCCGCCGCTATGGACGCTTTCCGGGCAACCAGGCTCCGCCAGCCGGTAAGCCCGGGCGGGCCCCAGACCCTCACCGCGGCGGCCGCCCGGCGGATCGGGGCCGGTCTGGATCTGACCGGGTGCCGGCTCTCTGCTCTCCCAGGTCTCCCCGGACCAGTGTCAGGGGCGCATCGGCGGCAGCGTGAGGCGACCGGGGACCTGGACCGGGATAGGCAGGCGGAAACCTACACCCTAAGCGACGGCTGCCTCATCATCCGTGGATCTGAGGGTATATTATGGCAGTCCCCGGCGGAGTGGTGGGTGGACGATTCCCTCCTGGGAGATCTGACGGGGGACGGGGTGGCGGACTTATGCCTCAGCGTCTGGAAGGTCGGCAGCTTTGGGCCCCACCGGCCGTTTTGGGTGCAGGCAGAAGACCAGCGCATCCGCAACCACTGCTTCGTTTTCAATTTGGACGCGGGGAGCATCCGGGCGGTATGGCAGTCCTCGAATCTCGCACGGCCGAACCTGGCGCTGTTCATAAGCGACCGGGACGGCGACGGGCGTAGCGAGCTATACGCCCTGGAAGGGGACTACGATGATCCGGCGGCGCGGCAACTCACCGGCTGGCAGTGGAATGGCTGGGGTTTTTCCCAACTGACAGCAAATGCATATTAACGCGTAACTATGACAGAGTTTGGATTACGTCATTGCGGGAAGGCCCGCTGGCCGACGCGGCAATCCAAACCCCCGCCGCTTTGTCCGTCCGCGCCAATAGCTGATGCCGGCCGGATGATCCCGACCGGCTGGCCAGGGAGTACTCCCCTAACGCCTGGTTCCTGCGTGACACTCTAATGGTAAAGCCTGCCTGCCGCCGTCTGAGGGCGCGGGCAGGCTTTATGGATTTTCGCGCTTCCCGGCCGCTTATGGGGCGTTTTCACCCTTAATAATGATTTGACAGGTAAATAATTAGGGAATAAAATGGTTTTATACGTGCTGTGC
>CAZHIT010000219.1:0-4547 GCA_964533125.1 uncultured Candidatus Sumerlaeota bacterium | reverse complement strand
GGTGCCGCCATTGTGCCGGCGTCGTAGCGGAGCGCCACCGCGTAGTGGGTGGGGTTGGTGATCACCACATCCGCCCGGGGGACTTCGGCCATCATCCGCCGCATCGCCAGGCTCCGCTGGATCTGGCGCACCCGCGCTTTAATCCGGGGGTCACCTTCGCTCTGCCGCACCTCTTCCTTGATTTCCTGTTTGGTCATCCGCAGCTGCTGTTCGTGCTCCCAGCGCTGGTACAGGTAATCCAAGGCCGCCAGCAGTACCAGCACCAGCACCATCCGCTGGCTCACCCGGTAGACCAGGGAAGCGGTTTCGGCCATCGCCGCCGGGAGTTCCATCTCCGGCAGGACCAGGAAGGCGTCGATTTCCTGCCGGATGCCCGCCCAGGCCGCCGCGCTTACCAGGACCAGTTTTAGCAGCGCCTTGAGCAGTTCCACCAAGGCCCGCTGGGAAAACAGGCGCTGCCAGCCGGACAGGGGATTGATCCGCCCCAGGTTCGGGGCTAGCGGAACGGCGGTAAACAAAAACCCCACCTGGAGCAGGTTTGCGGCCACCCCCGCCGCCAGGACCACCAGCAGTACCGGCAGGACCAGGCGCAGGAAGGTCAGCGTTACCGAAATACTTAAAGATGACACCGCGCCGGCGGTCAATTCCCCCGAGGGTGTGCCAAGCGTAGTCTGCAAAAAAGCCAGAATGGTCCGGTACATCCCCGGGCCGGCCAGGCGCAGGGCCTGCAGGGCCACCACCAGGGTCACCGCCGCCGTCACCTCGGCGCTGCGGAAGACCTGACCGCGGGACCGGGCTTCCTGCCGCCGCCGGGGGGTGGCCGTTTCGGTTTTATCGGCAAAGAGCTGCAAATCGATGGCCGTTAACCGGTCTTGGGCTTTGTCCATGCTTCCTCCCGGGGCTAGACCACCAGGGTCTGCAAAAAACTGAGCATGTAGGCGACCATCCGGCCAAATATTTGCTCCAGCAGCACCGCAAACAGCGGCAGGGTGAGAGGAAAGACCAGCAGGCCGACAATCAGCTTTAAGGGCATCCCGACCAAAAACACATTCATCTGGGGCAGGGTCCGCGACAAGATCCCCAGGGCGACGCTGGTGAGGAGCAGCACCCCCACCACCGGGGCGGCGAGGCTGATGGCTACCGCAAACAGACCGCTGAAGCTGTCCACCGCCACTGCCGTACTGTTCCCGGTTATGGCGAAGGCGCCGGGCGGGGCCAGGACGAAACTGCGATGGAGCCCCCACACCAGGAGGTGATGCCCGTCGGTGAGGAGCAGGATGAGGATGGCCAGAAGATAGAGAAAATTGCCGATGAGCGGCACCTGAATCCCGAACTGGGGGTCGATTACATTCACCATCGAAAAGCCAAACTGCATATCCATCAACTCTCCGGCCAATTGCACGGCCAGAAAGACGAGTGAGGCGAGAAACCCTAATGCAAGCCCTAACCCCAGTTCCCGGGCGACCGCGAGCGCCAGAGCCAGCGTCGTTGACGGCAGGCCGTCGGGAGGCAGGCTCACCGCCGGCAGCAGGAGCAGCGCCAGCAGAGCCGAGAGACTGGCCTTCACGCCCCCGGGGACCGCGCGGTTCCCCAAAACCGGGGCGGTTGCGACCAGGCCGCTCACCCGGGTAAACACCAGCAGGAACAGCCCAAACCGGGGCGACCAGGCTTCGAATAAGTCCAAATTCGCACCACCTTAGCGGGCCAGGTTCGGGAGACTGACCAGGATACCATTGGTAAACTCCAGCACCACCGAGAGCATCCAGGGGCCAAACAGCACGATCGCCAGGAGAACGACAATAATTTTCGGCACAAAGGTCAGGGTTTGTTCGTTGATCTGGGTCGTCGCCTGGAAGATGCTGACCGCGAGGCCAACCACCAGCCCCAAGCCCAGCACTGGGGCCGACACCAGCAAAATGGTCATCAGCGCGTCCTGGCCGAGCTTGACCACAAATTCCTGGCTCATCCTCTCCCCCCTTCCCTGGTCGACGGTTAATTGCTAAAACTGAGGAGCAGCGCCCGCACGACCAGGTGCCAGCCGTCGGCCATCACAAACAGCAAAATCTTAAACGGTAAAGAGATCATCATTGGCGGCAGCATCATCATCCCCATCGACATCAGTGTGCTGGCCACCACCATATCGATCACGATAAACGGAATATAAATCATAAAGCCGATTTGGAAGGCGGTCTTCAGCTCGCTGATCACATAGGCCGGAACCAGGGTTGGGAGCGGAATATCGGCGGGTCCGTCCGGCCGGGGTGCGTCAGCGATACTGACAAAGAGGGCCAGGTCCTTCTCCCGCGTCTGCCGCAGCATGAAATTGGCGAGCGGCCGGGTCCCCAATGCGAGCGCTTCGTCCTGAGCGATTTCGCCCGCGAGGTAAGGCTGCAGGGCGGTCTGGTTAATCTGGCTCCACACCGGGGCCATGATATATAAGGTGATGAACAGGGCCAGACCAACCAGCACCGGGTTCGGGGGAATCTGCTGGGTCGCGAGCGCACTGCGGGTGAAGCTGAGCACGATAATCACCCGGGTAAAGGCGGTGAGCAGGACCAGAATCGCCGGGGCCAGCGAAAGGATCGTCAGGAGAAAGATAATCTGCAGGCTGTCGGCCACTTCCCCCGGCTCTCCGCTCTCTCCCAAAGAAAAGCTGAAGCTGGGCGCCGGGGCCGCGCCGGCCGGGGTGCAGGTAAGGAGCAAGATCAACACCAACAGGACCGGAAGCCAAACCTTAGCGGGTTTGCTCATCTTCGCCCTCTTTTCCCGGCCTGGGGACCGCTTCTTTCTCACTCTTACCCCAACGGTTAGCAAGCTGCCGTGACAAGTACTGACCGAAGCCGACAGACGAAGCCGGTCGGCCGGCCCCCATCTTCTGCCGCAGGGTGGCGCGCTGCCCCTCGTCCAGTTCAGCCAGAAGGTTGATCTGTTGGTCGGTCACCCCGAGCAGCAGCACTGCCTCCCCTACCTCCACCGCACAGACCCCCCGCTTGGGCCCGAGGCTGACCCATTCCAGCACCCGCAACCCCTGACCCGGCCGGCCGGCGATTAACTGCCTTCCCCACAGCCGGGTTACCGCTGCCGCCGCCGCCAGGACCACCCCAAACAACAGAATTACCTGCCCCAGCTGCCACCAGAGCGAGACCGTGGTGACGCTCCCGGTGGCTTCTGCCGCCCAAAGAGGACGGGGACAAAGACCCAAAATTACCGTAAGCCATATTGCTCTGAACCTGCCCGGACCTGCCGCCATCCTTTACCCTCCCGGTGGTACTGCGCTAAAGATTGCTTACCCGCTCCATCACGCTCACGATTTCGGTAATGCGCACCCCAAAGCTTTCGTCGATGACCACAACCTCGCCCTTGGCGATCAGCTTGCCGTTCACCAGCACCTCCACCGGCTCCCCGGCGAGTTTATCCAGTTCCACCACCGAACCCACCCCAAGAGCCAGAATATCCCGGATTGGCTTCTGGGTGCGGCCGAGTTCGACCGTCAGGGCCAGGGAAACATCCAACAGCAGGTGCAGGTTGCCGTCTGCCCCTGCCCCGCGGCTGGGCTTCAGCGGCAAAAACACCGCCGGCTGCACCACTACGCTCTCCGCCTCGCGCTCTGGGGCTGCCGCTCTGACCGGGGTTGTCCCGGACCCATGCGCCCGCATGAGGGCTGCCACCAGGGCTTTCCCGGCCGGGAGGGGGAGCAGGTAAACCATCTCGCTTTCCAGTAAAGAGCCGATGCTTAAGCGCAGAATAAGCCGCAGCAGCGGTTCCCCAGCCGGAATGATCTCCGGCGGGAGAGTATCCGCCAGGCTGACGACCGATAAGCTGGGCGGGGCCATCCCCACCGGGACTTTCAGGATGTCGGAGAGGGCGGTCGCGGCTGCCCCCAGCAGTTCACCCATTGCTTCACTGAGAACGCCCGGCGCAAACGCTTCCGGCTCGGCCGCCCTGCCCGGCAGGATGTCCGCCAGCCCCCGGGCATCGCTCTCCGGCAGCAGTAAGAGGCTCAAGCCCGCGAGACCCTGGGTAAAACGGGTTAAGACCGCGAGGCAGGGTGTCGGGTACGCCTGGGCCAGGTCCTCCCGCCGGGTCAGGTCCACCTGCAATACGCCAATCTCCACCGCCTGCCCCAACCGGAGCGTCCAGGCGGCGGCCCCGGCCCCGAACGCCAAACGGTTAACCTCCCCGATGGCCACCTTCTCCGGCTCTGTCAACTCTGCCGTTCCGGCAACCGTCGCTTCGCCGGTGTGGTTTAACAGCCGGTCGATTTCGGCCTGGGTCAGCTTTTCGCTACTCATCGCGGTCCTCATCTCCTTCATCGGTTACTGCCGTAATCTCGACGCCCAGGCGCCGGTTGATGCTCCCCGCCGTGCCGGTAAATTTCACCCGGCCGCCGATGAGGAGTTCGACCGGCTGACCAACCTTTACCTCGGTCTGGATAACATCGCCTACCTCCAGGCGCATCAGTTCGCTGAGGGTGATATCGGTACGGCAGAAGCGGGCGACGACGGGAATCACCGCCCGGCCCACCTGCCGTTGCAAAACTTCCTGGC
>CAZHIT010000218.1:0-4560 GCA_964533125.1 uncultured Candidatus Sumerlaeota bacterium | reverse complement strand
CGACCAATGCGCTGGATAAGGCTTCCCTGCGGGCGGTGGTACGCCAAGCTGAGGCGATCGCCCGGCTGCAGCCGGAGGACCCGGACTTTGTGGCTTTCCCGTTCTCGCTCCAGGGGCCGGACCTTGACGCCAGCACCTATTTCCCGGCCACCGCCGCGAGTACGCCGGATGAACGGGCGGAAGCGGTCCAGGGTCTGGTTAGCCGGGCTAACCGCAGCGGGGCGGCGGTGGCCGGTACGCTCGCGGTGGAGGCGGACGAGGTGGGGGTGGCCAACTCCCGCGGGACGATCCAGTACGGCCGGATGACCCAGGTGAACGCCAGCGTGCTGGCGAGTAAAGGGGACGGTTCGGGCTTTGCCGATGCGGTCGCCCGGGACGGCCGGGAGATCGACCTTGGGGCGACCGGTGAGATTGCACTCGCGAAATGCCTGGACAGCCAAAACCCCCGGCCGATTGAGCCGGGGGAGTACACGGTCATTTTGGAGGAGGCCGCAGTGGCGGATATGCTGGAGTTTTTGGCCACGGAGGGGCTAAACGCTCTCGCGGTGCAGGAAGGCCGGAGCTTTGTGGGGGACGCCAAAGGAAAGATGGTGCTGGGGCCGAATATCACCCTCTGGGACGACGGGTACAACCCCCGGGGTCTAGTCTTCCCTTTCGATTACGAAGGGGTAGTGCGGCGGCGGGTGAGTTTGATTGAGCGCGGGGTTGCCCGGGATGTGGTCTACGACAGCTATACTGCCGGGCGGGAAGCGGACCAGCAGTCCACCGGCCACGCCCTGCCGGCGCCGAATCCCTGGGGGCCGCTGCCGCTCCATTTGTATATGGCTGCCGGTGATTCTTCGGTGCCGGAGATGATCGCCGGGACGGAGCGCGGGATACTGATCAGCCGTTTCCACTATACCAATACCGTCCATCCCCGCCAGGTGAGCATTACCGGCATGACCCGCGACGGGACCTTCCTGATCGAAGGGGGAAGGATCAGCCGGGCGCTCCCGAACCTGCGGTTTACGGACAGCGTACTGCGGGTATTAGCCAATGTTGAAGCGATCAGCCGGGCGACCAAACGCCAGCCGACCTCCTTTGGCGCGAGCGTCGTGCCGGCCATCCAAGTGCGGGCGTTCGCGATTACTGGGCAGACGGACTGCTGACTGCGCTAGCCCGGGATGGCAGAGGGGTGTAGGTTGGGGCGGGGGTCAGAATCGCTTCGACGGCGGCGGCGTGGTTGTGCATCGGCATGATGTGCACCCCGCTGACCAGAGAGCGGGCGGCGCTGACAAACTCGCGCGCGATATTAAGACCCTCGGTTTTGCCGCCCCGCTGCAGGCGTTCGAGCACTGTCTCCGGGATAATGATACCCGGGACGTGGTTTTGCAGGAACAGGGCGTTCTTTAGGCTCTTCAGCGGCAGAACCCCGACCAGGATGGGCAGGCTGAGGTGGCTGACGGCGGCCTGGAAGCGTTCCAGCAGACCGAGGTCGTAGATCGGCTGGGTTTGGGCAAATCCGGCGCCGGCGGCGACCTTGGCCTCCAATTTGGCGACCTCGGCTGCCAGGTCGGGGGCAGCGGGATTTACCGCCGCCCCGACGAGGAAGTCGGTGCTGCCGCTGAGCGCGTTCCCAGCCAGATCCACGCCGCTGTTGAGGGTCTTGGCGATGCGGACCAGGCCCACCGAGTCCACATCGAAGATCCCGGTAGCCTGGGGATGATCGCCCCGTTCGGGGGTATCGCCGGTGAGCGCGAGGAAATTATTCACTCCGAGGGCAGCAGCGCCCAACAACTCGGACTGCAGACCGAGGAGATTGCGGTCCCGGCAGGTGAGGTGGAAAATGGCTTCGAGGCGCAGCTCTTTTTGCAGGATATAGGCGAGGGTGATGGGATTCATCCGCAGGTTGGCCATCGGGTTATCGGTGATGTTTACCGCATCGGCGAGGCCCTTCAGTGGTTCGACCGCCGCGAGCATCGCCGCTGTGTCCGTACCTTTGGGGGGATTGATTTCGACGGTGACGACGAACTGTTTTTTCCGCAGTTTGGCGCGCAGGTTGTTGCGGGTGAACAAATTAACACTCTCCTTAGAAAAACAAAAATACCTCCGGACAGAAAGAGGTATGAGTAAACACCCCCTCTTATCTGTCAGAACCGCAGTTCTGTCGGAATTGGCACCTTACAGCGAATGGGCCGCAGGTTGCCGGGTTTCATCGGGCCAGTCCCTCCACCACTCTGGATAAGAGTTTTTATGTAATTGACCAATATCTTACCACGGGAAAGGATGGCTGTCAATGCCCTTTTGGCGGCCGCACATCTTTTGCCGGGAAGGGAGAACGGCCGCCGCAGTCGAAAAGTATAGAGAGTGAATCCTGGGTTACCCACACAGAGGAGGCAGACAAGATGAATCTCCGGCAGCAACTGAATCCGGAGCAGGCGCAGGCGGTGGCCCACACCAAAGGACCACTGCTGATTTTGGCGGGGGCGGGCAGCGGTAAAACCCGGGTGCTGACCCACCGGATTGCCCACCTGCTGGCTACGGAAGCGATTACCCCGGCGAATATTCTGGCCATAACCTTCACCAACAAAGCGGCGGAGGAAATGCGCGGGCGGGTGGAAAAACTGGTGCGGACGGGGCAGCGGGACCTGTGGATTTGCACTTTCCACGCGGCCTGTGTCCGCATACTGCGCTCCGAGGGGGAGCGGATTGGGATCGATAAACATTTTGTAATCTACGACGCCGATGACCAGGCGTCGATTATGCGCAGCTGCATCCGGGATATGAATTTAGACGAAAAGCAGTATGTACCCCGGGCGGTGCTGGGCGTGATCAGCAAGGCTAAAAACGAGTTGCTGGGGCCGGAGGAGTACGCCCGGGCGGCCAAAGGCCCGTTTGAAGAGCGGGTAGCCCGTCTGTACCGGCACTACCAGCGGAAACTGGGGGAGAACCGGGCTCTGGATTTCGATGACTTGATCCGGCAGACCGTCCGCCTGTTCCGGGAGCACCCGGCGGTGCTGGCCGCTTATCAGGATAAGTTCCAGTACATCCTGGTGGATGAGTACCAGGACACCAACCAGGCGCAGTACACCCTGGTGCGCCTCTTGTCCGCCAAACACGGAAACCTCTGCGTGGTGGGGGATGACGACCAGTCGATCTACGGCTGGCGGGGGGCGGACATCCGCAATATCCTTGAGTTTGAGCGCGACTACCCGAACGCCCGGGTGATCAAGCTCGAACAGAACTACCGCTCGACCAAAACCATCCTCTCGGCGGCCAATGGGCTGATGCGGCACAACCTGGACCGGAAAGAAAAGGTACTGTGGACGGAGAATCCCGAGGGGGAAGGGCTGGTTCGGCAGGAACTCGCGGATGAGCGGGCCGAGGCGAAATTTGTGGCCTGGGAGATACGGCGCCTGCGGCAGGAACGGAGCTGGTCGTACGCCAATTTTGCCGTGCTGTACCGGATGAACGCCCAGTCGCGGGTGCTGGAAGAAGCCCTGCGGGATTACGGCATTCCCTATATCATCGTCGGGGGCTTGAAGTTCTACGAGCGCAAGGAAATCAAGGATATCATCGCTTACCTGCGGGTGATTGCCAACCCGGCGGACGGGGTGAGCCTGGAGCGGATTATCAATGTGCCGCGCCGGGGGATTGGGGCGGCGACGCTGGAGAAAGTCCGCGGCTATGCTTTGGATAACCGGATAACGCTGTTTGAGGCGCTGGGCCGGGTGGAGGCTGTGCCCGGTATCAGCGGCGCTCTGACCAAGAAGATCAGTGAGCTTGCGGCCTTACTGAACGGGTTGATCGCGCAGCGGGAGACCCTCCCGGTAATCGACCTGGTGCAGACGGTGGTGGCCAAGACCGGGTACCTGCAGGAGCTGGAAGCAGAGAAGACGGACGAGGCCCAGGCGCGGGCGGAGAACATTAAGGAGTTCTTCACTGAAGCGAAAAACTTTACCGAAAGCGGGGCCGGGTGGCTGGATGAGTTCCTGGCCCGGATCTCTTTGCTCTCGGATGCGGACGATTTGTCGGACGGCGCGGCGGTGACGCTGATGACCTTGCACAGCGCCAAGGGCCTGGAGTACCCGGCGGTCTTTTTGGTCGGGCTGGAAGAGGGAGTATTCCCCCATGCCCGCTCGCTCACCGACGAGATTGGCCTGGAGGAGGAGCGGCGGCTGTGCTATGTGGGGATTACCCGGGCGCAGGAGTACCTGTACCTGACGCATACCGAGCGCCGCAGCCTGTTTGGGAATACCATGGCGAACCTGCCGTCCCGGTTCCTGGGGGAGATCCCGCCGGAGGTGTACGCCGCGAGCGGGTCTTCACGGTCAGAAGATCCATCGCCGCCGGCGCGGAGTACGTACCGACATGCGCCGGCCCCGGCTCCGGTGGCGCCCCCCATTCCGGCCGGGGCGATACCGGAGTATGGGATCGGCGAAAAAGTGTTCCACGCCAAATGGGGGGCGGGGGTAATTAACGCGGTGATTGGCAGCGGGGCGGAGGCGCAGGTGGTGGTGTCGTTTAAGACTGCCGGGATGAAGACCCTGGCCGTGCAGTTTGCCCCTCTGCGGCGGGAAT
>CAZHIT010000217.1:0-4594 GCA_964533125.1 uncultured Candidatus Sumerlaeota bacterium | reverse complement strand
ATACACAAGCGGATGGGATGGGCGATGGCTTTCAAGATCTCCGCCTGGGTGGCCAGGTTAGCTTTCATCGTTTCCATAGTCGCCTGATCCAACCGATTACCTCCCGCGCTCTGCGTCAATGGACCGTACCGGCCGCCGCCAACCTGCGCAAAGCTAAAATATCCTTATATTAATATATTAGAATATATTTGTGTACTGTGTCAAGCCGGATGAGCCCGCTGTCTGTGTGATATTTCAATAGAATGTGCCGCACCGGATTAACTCGTTCCGACTTCAATGCACTATACGCCTTAATTGGATTATCAGCATAACAAAGATATCTATTTGTGCTCGGAACATTCCCGGAGAATCGGAAATTATCCCGACAGCATCAACACGGGGAAAGCGGGCCAGACCACCCCAGATCCTCACGCAAAAAAACAGCCCAGGCAAACTAGCGCTGCCTGGGCTGTAATTAATCCATTATCCGCCAGCCAAAGCCGAAAGGCAGGTGATGGTGGCCCCAGCGGGGGGAACGTACTCCTTGGTTTGCCGCTCGCCGTTTACCAGTACGGTCATCACCAGGTCCGGGTTGACCCCTGCCCGCGTCAATATCTGGCGCACAGTCGCCCCGGACGGCGCCTCGACCACCTGGTTCTGCGCGCCCGGCGGGAGCACCTCGTGGATGTGCCCAAGGATGTGCAGGGTAAAGGCCAAACTTATTTCCCCCTTGCCGCGTCCATGTCCGGGATGAGGAAATCCAATCCCAGGGAACTCAGCTTGGCCGCGGTCGGAATACCGTTATTATCCCACCCGCGCAGGGCATAGTATTCGTCCAGCAGCTGATTGATCGCTTCGAAGGTGAGGTAGTGCCCTTTGCTCGGGCCGGTGGGCACCGGTTCTTCGTAGAACCGGGCCGGCGGGTAGTCGTGGCTCCGGTCAAAATGCCCGTATTCCCGGATGGTAAAGGCCCGGGAAATGTTCCACACCCGCTCTGAAATCCGGAGCAGATCCTCAAGGCTGTTGTCGGCGCCGGTAATCGCCTGCAGGACTTCCGGGTAATGGTGCAGGGGGAAAGCAATTTCGACCCAGAGCAGGCGGCAGGCCCCCAGCATGTCAAAAAGCGGGCGGATGTGCTGCAACTCGATTACCTTGGGCGCTTTCCCGCCAATCTGCTCCCGCCCGACGGCCACATCGTGGGTAATCGCCCAGGCCCGGTTGTGGTGGGCGCCGACGTCGCAGGTCATATAGGCCAGCATCATCGCCGGGGCGTACCTGGCTTCGTAGCCGCTCCACTCCAGGCCCTTGATCTGGATGGCGAATTTTTCGGAACCCTGCCCCAGTTTGGCGGCCGCCACCCGGACCCCTTCCGCCAGCAAATCGCCGATCCCTTCCCGGGCCGCAATTTTCTCGATCAGGTACTTAAAGGTGGCGGTGTCCCCGTATTTCAGCTCCCGCCCTTCCAGCATCGCCGGGGTCAGGATGCCTTTCTCGTAACACTCGATGGCAAAGGCCACCACGTTGCCGCCGGAGATAGTATCCAGACCCAGTTCGTCGCAGAGGTAGTTGCCGTAGGCCACATCCTCGATGCTGGGCATGGCACAGCTCCCGCCGATAAGGGCGGTGGTCTCGTACTCCGGTCCCTCGACGTGGACGTCATAACCGGGTCCCTGGGCGTGGGAATACTTGCCGCAGGGAGCCGGGCAGCCAAAGCAGGCTTTGTCGGTGACCACAATCTTTTCCCGCATCAGGGTGCCTTTAAGCTGTTCGTGCGCCTCGTAGTAGGTGGTGGAAAAATTCCGGGTTGGGAAGGCGCCGATCTCGTTAACCCAACTGGTCACGCCGGAGGTGCCGTAGTCCTGCCACTCCTTGGCGGCCGGATTGGTATAGCAGGCATCGAACATCTCTTTGCCCTTCTTCACCACCTGGGCCGTATCCGCCAGCGGTACTCCCCCCGTACCCCGGATGGCAATCGCTTTAACCTTTTTTGCGCCCAGGACGGCGCCGATCCCGGTCCGCCCGGCCTGCCGGCCAAAGTCGTGGGATATACAGGCGAACTTGACGAGTTTTTCTCCGGCCGGTCCGATGGTGGCGATCTGGAAGTCCTCGCCCAGGTCGTCCTTCAGCATCCGCTCGGCGATCAGAGCGCCTTTGCCCCAGTATTTGGCGGCGTCTTCGATGGTCACGCGATCGTCGTCGATCCGGATCAGCACGGGCCGGTCGGCCTGGCCTTCGATAATCAGGACGTCGTACCCGGCGTATTTCATCTCCGCCGCGAACATCCCGCCCATATTGCTGTCTCCATAACCCCCGGTGGCCGGCGACTTGGCGGCAAAGGTCACCTTGCCGCTCGCCGGTACCAGCACCCCAGAGAGAGGCCCGGCGGCGGCGATGACCTTATTGTCCGGACCGAGGGGGTCAGTCCCCGGTTTGATTTCGTCGTACAGCAGCCGGGCGGCAAAGCCGCGCGCCCCCAGGTAGTCCCGGGCCATCGCTGCCGGCAGCGGCGCCGCGGCAGAAGTTCCCGTGGTCAGATTGATCCGCAGAATCTTGCCTCCGTAACCGTAGAGCATTGTCTCACCTCCTATGCCTTTCCTTCATCCGCCGTCACGGCCCGCCGCGGGCAGTAGCGGATGCACTCGCCGCAAAGGTCGCACTTGATCGGCGCGGTTTCGTCCCGGTGGACGAAGATCAGCTTTTGCCCGCAGGCCGCGACACAGGCCTGGCAGCCGATGCAGGTCTCCCGGTCAATCCGGTACACCCCGTCCGCCACGGTTATCGCCCCGGTCGGGCACACCGCCATACAGGCGCCGCACTGGTTGCAAACTTTGATCTCAAACCGTCCCGGGACCGGGAACTGCCCGGAAATTCTAATCGCGGATTTCTTCGGGTTGTTTTCCTGATAATGCTGCAGGGCGCAAACCAGTTCGCACACCCGGCAGCCGCTGCACAAAGCATCATTGTGGTTAATCTTCATCGCCGCACCCCCTCCCTTTACTATCCGGCCGGTCAGAGACCGCCTGGCCGGTACTGGCCCAAGACGCACATATCGCCCTCTCGCTTTGGCGGAGGGCGATATGTTTTTCAGTGCATATCGGCCTGGGTTATTTAGTTGCTGCCTGAATCGCTCGCTCCAGCTTGTCGGCGGCCTCTTTGGCTTCGTCCATGGTGATCACCAGCGGCGGGATCAGGCGGATCGTCGCCTTGCCGGACCCAAGGACGAGCAGGCGTTCCTTGTTGACGGCGTGGTTGAGGATGTCTTCGCGGATCTGGGGCGAAATTTTCTTCGTCTTTTTGCTCTCCACGATTTCGATCCCCATCATCAGGCCCATGCCGCGGGCGTCGCCCACGCACTCGTATTTCTCGACCATTTCCTTAAGGCGGCTGAGCAGGTAGCCGCCGACCACGCGGGCATTCTCGATCAGGTTGTGCTCTTCGATATACCGTAGCACAAAGAGCGAGAGCAGGGCCATGCGCGGCTCGGCGCCGAAGGTCTCGGAGTTGCGCCCACCGGCGGTGAACATGGGTGCGTCACCGATGGTCACACCCATCGGCCAGCCGGCACCCAGCGCCTTGGCGGCGCAGACGGTGTCGGCGGCGATGCCGGCGTGCTCGTAAGCCCACCATTTGCCCGAACGCCCGAGGCCGCACTGGACTTCGTCGGCGATTAAGTGCGCGCCGAAGTCATCGGCGATTTTCCGCAGACCCTGACCGAAGGACGGCGGCGAAACCAGGATTCCGCCTTCCCCGCAAATCGGTTCGTACAGGATACCGGCGATATCCGTGCCCTCTTCGGAGAGAGCGACCCGGATTTGCTCGGCGCAGTAAGCGGTGTCCTTGCATTCCTCCGCAGTCAGGTGATAGGGGCACCGGTAGCAGTACGCGTAAGGCACCCGCACCACCGGGAAAGCCGCCGGGTAGTATTCGCGGTGCGCCGCCTTGGACGCGGTCATGGTCAGGGCAAAACCGGTCCGCCCGTGGAAGGCGGGACGGAACCCGACAAAACGCTGCCGCCGGGTCATATCCATGGCCGATTTAATGGCCGTTTCAATCGCCCGGGCGCCGCTGGTGGTAAAGAAGGCTGCCCGCGGTTTACCCTTGCCGGGGGCGATAGAGGCCAGGCGCTGCGCCAGCACCGTCTGGGCCACAAAGTCAAAATCCTGCCCGGAATACTCTTCGACCACATCCGCAATTTCCCGCTCAAACGCCATCATGTCCGGGTTGCGGGTGCCGAGGGCTTTGACGGCCACCCCGGCGGTAATATCCAGGTATTCATTCCCCTCCAGGTCATACAGGCGCAAACCCTTCCCCCGGTAGGGGTCCATCACCGGATAAATATCCCGGTCGTGGGTGCTGATCCCGATCGCATCCGCCGACTTGCCCAGCCAATACTCGCTGGTATACGGGACATCGCCCAGTGCCGGCCACAACCGCTTCAGCATATCAATGTGCTTCTTGTCCATTCTTTTTCTCTCCTTTCGCCACCCCGATCAATAGTAACCAATTTACCATTATCACTCTCCCCTCAAGGGCTAAACCGTTGGCCGTTATCCAGCCGCAACTCCTTTTTTTACACTGGATTTTCCTCCTCTCTTTGGTGTGATGCCTGCCCTGG
>CAZHIT010000216.1:2069-4596 GCA_964533125.1 uncultured Candidatus Sumerlaeota bacterium | reverse complement strand
CTGCACATTGACCAGGACCTCCCAGAAGAAAAGGAGAAACCCCCGCAGGTACTTGGAGAGCAGCAGGTGCCCCATACCGGGGAACGCCGCCGACCACCAGGCGATCACCCAAGGGTTGCGCAGGTGGAGCTGGGTGGTCCCCAGCACGCTGACATAGGCGAGATAACGCCGCACCGGTGACTGCGGCGCCGGACGGTCCATACGCATCCCTCCCCGTTTGGCTCTGATTAGTTTGCCCTGAACGCCCGCCAAATCATACACGGCGCCTATGGACTGGCCGGCCGGCGCCGGTTTTGGTATAATCAAGCTGACGGGGTCGGTCTCTTGGCCCGCCGCGAACCGAATAACCCATGGAGGAGAATGACTATGCCGCATAATACGCTGCCGCCCCGCTATGAACTCGTCCTCTTTGACCTCGATGGCACGCTCACCGACCCGAAGGTCGGCATCACCAGCGCCGTGCAGTACGCCCTGGCCAAGCACGGCATTCACGAACCGGACCGGGACCGGCTGACCCCCTTCATCGGCCCGCCCCTGCACGAGTCGTTTATGGAGTTTTACGGCTTTCCGGAAGCCCAAGCCTGGCAGGCGGTGGAAGACTACCGGGAGTATTTTGCCGACCGGGGAATCTTCGAAAACGAGGTGTACCCTGGCATCCCGGAATTGCTGGCGGGCCTCTCGCGCTTAGGCCGGCCGGGCGTGGTGGCCACCTCCAAACCCGCCGTCTACGCCGAGCGGATCCTGGTGCACTTCGGGCTCCGCCCCTGGCTTAACGCCGTCGCCGGGAGCGAACTCGACGGCACCCGGGTGGCCAAGGCGGAGGTGGTCAATTTCGCCCTGCAACAGTTTCCGGCCGTAACCCGCACCGCCGTGGTCATGGTCGGTGACCGGCGGCACGATATCGAGGGCGCCCGGGCGAATGGCATCGCCTCCATCGGCGTCACCTACGGGTATGGGGCCGCGGAAGAGATTGATGCCGCCCAGCCTACGCACAGGGTGAGTTCGGTGGCGGAGTTGGCGGAGTTGCTGGGGGTGTAGTGTGTCAAGGGGACAGTCCCCTTGACACATTTTCGTGTCAGAGGGACAGTCCCCCTGGCTCTATCGTTGCCTGAAACGGAAACAACGCCTCCACCCCTCCCCCAAAACCAAAAGACCACCGCGGCCGGTGGTCTTTTGGTCATTTAGGCTCCTTGTTTCTCAGGTCAGCCCCGAGCGGAACAGCATCTGCCACACTATCGTAGCGATATAATTATCTCCGTTGCTTTCCGCCGACTTCTATCTTCATTGAAATATCCGTTAATAGTCTTTCCCAGCGGCAATCGCCTGACCGGTATATGCGCCAACTTTCCCTTTGCCGCCGCACCATGGGCAGGTAAATACGCCATCCTCAACCAGATTGCAGCTCAAGCGGCCGCATGAACAGAGGATGAACCCCTTGGTTCCGCAATCGGGACAGCCCGGATATGCTTCAGAAAACCGTATTGCGCCTTTTATTGATGCTTTTTCGTAGCCCTCACGTTTCGCACTTGCTTCCTTGATGGGGAAGGCCCAGGTC
The DNA here is from genome assembly GCA_964533125.1 of uncultured Candidatus Sumerlaeota bacterium. Lineage (GTDB taxonomy): Bacteria > Bacillota > SLNR01 > SLNR01 > JBMNPB01 > CAZHIT01. Next base: position 3,041 of record CAZHIT010000216.1, on the reverse strand, counting down.
CCGAGCCACTGGTCCTTGCCCGTCTGCTCAAAGCGTATCCCGTGAGTCTTATGACTGTGGCCGCATTTCGTCAGAATCACAACCGCTTCCTTCGCCTGGCTCATTTTGTGCCACCTCACAATCTTCTGCGGCAGCCTCCGTAACCGGTGCAGTGTCTACCAACCCGGTTACCGTGCTGCCATAATCAAAATAGGCAATTGCCAATGTTATATCGTCCCCGCAACCCATCTCACTGGTCTCTGTCAGCCACGCCTTGAGAGTAGCTTTAACCGCAGACACACCGTGCTCTTTGAGTATGCGAAAATATTCAAGACATGTCTTCTGGTACTCGCCATCGTTCTTAAAGCTATTGGCAAATCCATCCGTGGACATAAGGAACGCCGCCGGCAAGTTCTCTTCGCTATAGCGCCGCCGCACGATAGTCAGGGCGTTTTTCCAGGCATTGACCCGGCTCAGAGAATATGTCTCGGTCCCCAGGATCTTCTCGGCTTGGATCACCTGGTCATAACCATGGTCATCCACGTACGCGATATCGCCATCTCCCAGCTGAAAGGCAAACAGGAATTCGGGCGTTACCATCAAGCCAACTAAAGTTGAGCCGTATTGCTTGTAAATCTCCCGTTTATCCCATACGCCTCCGTCCGGGCGGGGCTTCACCCGCTTGTTATCCCGGTGTGCCTTGGACACCCGCCGTTTCCATTCCATATCAATGGCCTTCGCTACTTTGGTATCCCCTTCGCGATTGAGATAGGTCAGGAGCATTTCGCGGTTGTCGGCATAGCTGGCATGGAGTTCTGTCATTACCTTCAAGAACACATTCACGGCGATGAGCGCCCCGGATTTGCTATACGGACACAACTTGCTCCCGTGCCCATCCGCCACGGCCAGGATAATCGTCCCGTCAGCCAACTTTATTTTCTTATAGGTATCCTGGCATTCCAGACCGGAACGCTGGTGCGATGCTCCCTGCAC
>CAZHIT010000216.1:0-2059 GCA_964533125.1 uncultured Candidatus Sumerlaeota bacterium | reverse complement strand
AAAACCTCCGATGTCATACAGCGATTACCTTCTCTCAGTATAGGTCCGATTACCAAACATCTTTTGCCCCGTCCGCTTTTGGATCAGGTTTGTTGTTGAGATCGATAACCGGATCATCGTTGTCGTCGCCAGCGTCAGGATCAAGGCCATCTTTGGCGCCTTTGGACTTACTCGGGGGCGCAGAAACGAGCGACGCCATCGTCGAAGCCCACCGAATCATTTTCACCAGCATTTGCGGATTGTTGGCCGGCAAAACCAGCTCCTTGTTTCCGGTAAACGCCTGCAAGACGGAATTGTCGGCATCCTGCCCAATGGAGATAGCAATACGGACCGACTTTTTCGCCCAAGGCAAATTGAGGAGTTTATCCAGCGACCGCTTATAGTCATCGGTCGGCTGACCGTCAGAAAGCAAAACCAGCACGGGGGGGAGCGCCCGGTTAGTCATTGGCGGAATCGTGAGCTGCGCTGCCAGCAGGTCAAAGGCCTGGCCCAAATCAGTAACGCCCCCAGCGTCAAGGTCATCCCAGGCGAAGTCTTCGATTTCAACCGGGTTCGCGGTTACCCAGGTCGCGCCGGTGGCGAATTTCAAGGTCCGAACGTATAGCTGCGCGTTGGGATTGTTCTTTGCCGCATCGACCATTTCAGGGATAGTCGACTGGATGGCGTGATTGACGGCGCCGATTTTTTCACCGTACATCGAGCCGGAACAGTCAACGATCCAAAAGAAGTGCAACGGTCGGCTTGCCAGTTCGCCACCAGGTCTCTTCATAACATCCGGCATTTTTTTTCCTCCTTGTCTTTTTCCATTAGATGAACTCGCCGGTCGCCTGACCGAAATTGATCTTGACATTTTTGGTTATCGCCGCGTTCTTCCCGACAGCGATCGGGATTTGCGTCCCGTCGGGCTTTATGTACGTCCAGTTGCCTTGACTTTGGTTGCTTATCCCCCACAGGGCAGGATCGTTTGGGTTCTGGACCACTGCGCCTACTGCCGTATCCATATCGTAGTCAGAGTTCAGGTGGTGTGAATATAGCCTGGCACCCTTTTGCAGGAGAACCCGGCTTTTCCCAATCACGATGGAAGGAGGGGTACGAATCGTCTTCTTGCAGTTCCAACAGCTATGCGCCACACTGATAGCTGCCTTACTCTCATCGTAGAATATTTCGGAACCGCAGTTAGGACAGATGATGATCCCGGACATCAGGTTCGCAATGGTGTCTAGCCATTTTTTCTCGGTTACCCGTCGATTGGGCTCAGTTAGTCCGGTAGTAAATGAATCAATAAACAAAGTCTGCACTGATTTCGGGTACAGCTGCCAGAATTCGATCACGTTGTCTTGGTAGCCCGGTAACGGCCGGTTGGTTTTATCTTTTGGGTCGTATACAAAAACCGGGTTTGAGCCGTATAACTTGTTCATAGCGTGGATGTCCATACACCTGATTTCTGCTTCCAGCTTACCCTCCAGGGGGTGACCTACCATGAGCATATAGAACAACAGCACCGCCAAAGAATAGAGATCGGTATTTCGGGATGGCTTTGCTTTACCCACAACGATTTCCGGCGCCATAAAACGGGGTGTCCCATAAATTGAAGTATCATCGTTCCCGTTGGCCGAGACATTATCGTTGTCGCAGATCAGGACATTTCCGTTATCCGGGTCAAAAAACAAATTGCCGAACGAGATATCGCGGTAGCTATAACCTAGGGCATGCAGTTTTTGGTAGCCATTGGTCAGGTTGTATGCCGCGCGGCACAGGGCGTAAAACGATGGCTCGGCGCGACGCTTCATCAAATCCACGATGCTCTTGTAGTTCTTGTGCCGCAACGGCATGATGTAGCCGAATGGCTCCCCGAAGGAATCGAAAATCATATCCTGCGGCCACAGGAATGAAGCGTCCGGACTGCCTCTGGTCACGAGATTGTCCAGAATCGCTTTCTGCCCGGGCGTGGCCATCGTCTGAAAATACCATTTTAATGCATAATGCTGCCCGTTGCACTCGACATCATAGACCTCACCCTGTCCACCGGCGCCGAGGCAAGCAATTACCTTGTACTCAT
>CAZHIT010000215.1:0-4643 GCA_964533125.1 uncultured Candidatus Sumerlaeota bacterium | reverse complement strand
CCAGGTGGCCGGCAGGCGGGTGTAGCGGGCCGTGATGACGCGGCTTTCGGTCACATTCGCGAGGACCATGTCCCAGCCGGTGAAGGAATAGCCGACCAGGCTGGGGGCGGCGGGGGCGACGGCGGCTTCGCCCTTATTGACCAGGGTGGACTTGAGGATCCGGCCGCTCCGGTCCTTAAACACGACGGTGAAGGCGGTGTCAGTGGGAACCGGGGTTTTGCGGAAGACGGCCTTGAGGTTCACTCCCCGGCCGATATAGCCCTCGTACACCGGGGCGGTGCTGACGATGCTGTGGGTGTCGCCGTCCGACCAGTAGGCGAAGGTGTAGCCGGTCGCCGGGAGGGCGGTCAGAGTGAAGGCGGTGTCCTGGGGGTGGCTGTTGGTGTAGTCGCTGCCCAGAGTGGTGGGGCCGAGCCTGACCGTGCCGCCGGCGAGGGTGGTCACGCGGAGTTCGCCCGCAGCCATGGCGGCGAAGCGCGCCTCCAGGGTGAGGTCTTCACTGACGGTAAAACTCCAGGCCGGGCGGGAGGAGAGCAGGGTTTCGCCCGTGTACCAGCCGGCGAAATTGTACCCGGGGTCCGGGTCGGCGGCGAGGGTGATGCTGTCCCCTTCGGCGTAATGCCCGGCGCCGTTGACCGTGCCATTCGCTGCGGCGGTGGCGGTGATCGAGTATTCCACAGCGGAAGACTCGGCGCTGACGCTGACCGCGAGGGTGAGGAGCAGCAGGATAGTGAGGAGGAAAATGGCCAGACGGCTGCGACGCATGGATGATCCCTCCTTTGCCGGGATGGTGCGAAGACGGAGACGGTCCGGGCAGTCCTGGGGAGGAGCACGGAGCCATTGTTACAGTCGTTGATTATTTTCCACATTTGGTTGCTTTCTCCTGCCTGGGGCGCGGCGGCGGTGGAAAAGGGGTTGGGCGTGTGCACGAGGGACTGTCCCCGTGGCTCTGGTGACCGGCACCTACAACCGAAACTGGAGCGATGGGGAGGGGAAGGCCAGAAAAACTTCGTCGCAAGCTCCTCGCAATGACGTGTTTCGGGGCATGGGTGCGGTCACCATGCTCAACCAATCCCCGTTCACTGGCTCCTGGTCATTGCCGCCATCCACCCCAAAACACCTCAGGGATCACGCAAAACCGCCTCCCGCAGCGGCTCTCGCGAATCAAATCAGTCCAAACTGGTAAAGGCAGTAAAAATAACGCTTGACAGCGCAGCGCCCAGCCGATAAAATAGACACAACATAGTTTACCATCGATGACCGGGCAGAGTAAGCCAGAGCCAATGCCACAGAGAGCCGGGGGGTGGTGCGACCCGGTGCGACGGCGACGACCGAATTCCCCCGCGAGATCCGGCCTCAACACCTGATGGTCTGTAGGCGCCGGCGGATTCTCACACCGTTACCGGGGAGCGGGTATAAGGGCGGCAGCCCCGTATCTGGATGACGTGCGATGTTTTGGGTGGTACAGCGGGAGCAAATCCCGTCCCGATATGGGACGGGATTTTTGTTTTCTCCGGATTGTATGGAGCAAGACGAGAGGGGGTGGCCCGTCGGGGGATATGTTTAGCGGCTTTGCGTTGGTCGGTCAGGTCCCGGCGAAGCGGGACGAAATTATCAACATAAGAGGAGAGTGTACTGATGCTTAAACGACGATTAACGGCTCTGATCCTGGTCCTGTGCCTGTTCCTGAGTTCCATGGTGCTGGCGGGCGATGCCCCGCTGAGCGACGGCAACTGGGAAGGCGGCTGTACCGATATCCTGGTGAGCAAGGGCGCCACGGCGGACGGCTCGGTCATCGGGACCTATTCCTGCGACGGTGCGGCCTATGCGCATCTTGAAGTAGTGCCGGCGAAGACCTACAAGAAAACCGCCACGCTTCCCATCCTGTATCGGCCTTATCCGAACAACTACAAGACCGCGCAGGATAACCTGGCCCTGGAAGAAGTCCTGGGTGAAATTCCCCAGGTGGCGGAAACCTACCGCTACATCGTCAACAGCGTTTACTACGACGACCAGAACTGCGGCGGGGTGAACGAACACGGCCTGGCTATTGGCGAGACAACCATCGGCGGCGTGCGCGATCTGCGGGTGCCGGTGAAGGTGGGCTGGATGTGGGCGTACTCGAACTACCCCAGCACCAGCCTGATGGCCCTCGGTCTGCAGCGGGCGAAGACGGCCCGGGAAGCGGTGCAGATTATGGGAGCCCTGGCCGAGAAGTATGGTTATGTCCAGAGCGGCGAGCACATGACGATCAGCGATAAGAACGAAGTCTGGGCGATGGAAATATTCGGCGGCGGCAAGGATTGGACGCCGGAAAGCGGCAAGCCGGGCGCGGTTTGGGCGGCGGTCCGGGTGCCGGAAGGGCACATGGCGCTCTCGGCTAACTCCAGCCGCATCGGCCTGATCGAGACGATTGAGACCGACGGCACCGAAGCGATGTACTCCTCCAACACTTACTCCCTGGCCAAGGAGATGGGCCGCTGGACCGAAGGCACCCCCTTTGTGTGGTACCAGGTGTACGGAAACCGTACCCCCGCCCATTCCATGCGGGAGTGGTCGGTCGTCAACAAGCTCGCTCCCTCCCTGGGCGTAAAACCCGAAGACCCGATTTTCTTCTCCTTTGCGCCGGATGCGCCGGTGACCCTGGAAACCGTGATGGCGATGTACCGCGACTACCTCACGGGCACGGAATACGATGTGACCCAAAACGCCGCCTATAAACTGGCCGACGGGACGATCAGTCCCTTGGCGGCGCCCTTTGGTCCGACCGAACTGCACAAACTGCTGAAAATCACCCCCCAGCGGACGGTAGCGACCCGCTCTTCGGTGTTCACCCAGATTATGCAGCACAAGGACTGGCTGCCCGACCCGGTTGGAACCGTGATGTGGTATACCCCCGGTACGGCGCTCACCGGCAGCTTCCTGCCGATTTACGCCGGGACGACCGAGCTGCCGAAGGCCTGGACGGCGACCCCCCAAACGGCAGTGGACCGGAACTCGGCCTGGTGGGCCTACACTATGGTCGAAGGGCTCTCGCTGCTTGAGTACCAGAACGCGACTAAAGATATCCAGGCCGTGCGCGATCCGGCGGAAGCCAGGCTCAAGGCCGAACAGCCAGCGGTTGAGGCGAAGGTGACGGCCCTGTACGCGAAGGCGACGCTGAAGAGCGGCAAGGCCAATGCGCAGAAGCTGGAGCGCGCGAAGTGGGAGACGGAGCATTACCTGACGGACTACACCAATGAGAATATGAATGCGGCCGCCGCCACTTACTGGGATTTGGTGGATTATCTGATGTTCAAGTACTGCTTCCGGTTGGGCAAGAGCGTACCGACCACCCTGCCGGCGGTCCCGGCGGCAGCGCAGTAGGAGCAGAGAGCGATTCGCGCTGTGGCCGCCCGGATGGGTGCGACCAAGCGAAGGGAACCGTCCCCTGGTATGGGGGCGGTTCCTTTTTGTCTGTGAGGGCGGGGCGGGGCATCCCGACCCACGTCATTCTAGCCGGCAGACTAGCGCGGCGGTGCGGCAATCTCGTCCACGTCTCTTTTGCCCTGCCGACAAAGGAGCAACGGGGGGACGGGAGGCCAGATTGCCGTGTCGGGTGCGTATCCCGTCACGTAAACCATAGGGCGCTGTCTTTCGTTACTCCATCTGCCCCTGCATCAACCATCTGCTGGCCTCCTCGCAATGACGTGAACCTCAGTCTGGCATTACAGAGCGTAACCATGTGCCATCCGCCGACAGGCGTTGCGTGTCAGAGGGACAGTCCCCTTGACACACGACAGATCTGCTCCAACCTGAAGGGAAAGTATAAGCCGCTGCCGAATGTTCCAGCAAGAAACAGAAAGAGGTGATTGCAGTGCTGGATTCTAATGAAATGCTGACTCGGCTGGCGGACCTGGTGCAAAACGATCCATTAAACCGCCTGGCGGACGGAACGCAGATCTACGACGAGCCGATATTGGGCTTCGCGGCGGCGGACGACCCGTTATTTGTGCAGTCTAAGCAGGAGCACATCGTGGGTCCGCAGTTGATATTGCCGGAAGAATGGCTCCCGCAAGCGGCGACGGTCATTTCGTACTTTCTGCCGTTTAGCGCGGCGGTGCGGCGCTCGAACTATCCGCTCCTGCCGCTGTCGGCGGAATGGCTGCACGGACGGTTTTTGGGCGAGGCGTTTAATAACCGCCTGCGCCGCAACCTCGTAGCCTGGCTCGAGGCGGAGGGCAACCGGGCGGTGGCGCCGCTTGTAGACCCACGGTTTGCCATCGACAGCTCCGGTTTTCGCAGCAACTGGTCGGAGCGTCACGCCGCCCACATCGCCGGCCTGGGGACCTTTAGCCTAAACCGCGGGCTGATCACCCGCCAGGGGATGGCGGGCCGCTTCGGGAGTGTAATCACCGACGCCGAGTACCCGGCGACGGCGCGGGAGTACGCCGGTCCCTTTGAGTATTGTCTTCAGCTGCGGGAAGGGACCTGCGGTGCCTGTATTGCGCGCTGTCCGGCGGGGGCAATCAGCCCCGCCGGTAAGGACAATCCCAAGTGCTACGCCTATATGCACGATACCGACCCGCTGCGGGAACTCTGCCGGGCGCACGGTTATCCGTACTCCGCCTGCGGCAAGTGCCAAACCGGGGTGCCGTGCGAGA
>CAZHIT010000214.1:1196-4644 GCA_964533125.1 uncultured Candidatus Sumerlaeota bacterium | reverse complement strand
AGCGTTGGAGGTGCGGGTATGGGCGGTTTGTACAAGAAATATCACCCGCTGGCCTGCGCCGTCTGCGGCCGGGATGTGCTGGCCGGCGACGGAACCCTGGTGCTGGTGAAGGATACCGGTAAGGACACCTGGATCAGCGGGGTGGAGGTTTGCTGCAAAGGGGAATGCGAGGAAAAGCTGAGCGAGACCCACCGGGGGCGGAACGAAATCGACATTCCGGTGGCCATTGCCGAGCTGAAAAACCCCCTGCTCTTCCTGCGGTATGTGACCGGGGTTATGGACCGCCTGTATGAGGGCCTGGCCATCGAGCGGGAAGCCTACAAACGGCTGAAGCTGGTGATGCTCCACATCGCGCAGCACATTACCCGCGAGATGACCGAGGCGGAGCGGCAGACCGGGATCCGGGACATCGATAACCTGGTTTAGCCTACGGCGCAGCGCCGATGCAGTTGGGAGACTGTTTTTACTGGGCTGGCCGGGTTTCCGGCCGGTCCAATCTATTTCAGGGGAGGGCTCATCGATGATGGGTTTGGGAAACGGCATCCGGAAGTTTGGCTTTGGGCTGATGCGTTTGCCGCAACAGGAAAGAAAGATCGATGTTGAACAGGTGAAGGTGATGGTGGACAAGTTCCTGGCGGCCGGCTTCACCTATTTTGATACCGCCTGGGCCTATACCGGGTCGGAGGACGCGATCCGGCAGGCCCTGGTGGAGCGGTACCCGCGGGGGAGTTACCAACTGGCGACCAAAAACGCTGCCTGGCGATCGAAGTCTGAGGCGGAAGCCAAGGCCCAGTTCGAAAGATCACTCGAACTCACCGGCGCCGGGTATTTTGACTATTACCTGCTGCACAACCTGGGGGCGAACCGTACCAAGGTGTTCGACGATTACGGCATGTGGGACTGGGTGCAGGAGAAGAAGGCCGCCGGCCTCATCAAGCACGTGGGGTTTTCCTTCCACACCACGGCCGGCGAGCTGGACGCCATCCTCCAGGCGCATCCGGAGATGGAGTTTGTGCAGCTGCAAATCAACTACGCCGACTGGGAACACCCGGTGGTACAGTCTCGGCGCAACTACGAGATGGCCCGGGCGCACGGTAAGCCGGTAATCGTGATGGAGCCGGTGAAGGGCGGTTTGCTGGCCAATCCCCCGGCCCCGGTAGCCGCGATCCTGCGCCAGGCTGAGCCGGACGCTTCGCCGGCTTCCTGGGCGATTCGGTTTGCGGCCAACCTGCCCGGGGTCGCCATGGTCCTCTCGGGCATGAGCAGCGTCGCGCAGATGGAAGATAACCTGTCCTTTATGCGGGACTTCACGGGTCTCACGCCGGAGCAGGAGCAGACGCTGGCGGCGGCCCAGGCGGAACTGGCGAAATTCCCGGTCATTCCCTGTACCTCCTGCGATTACTGCGCCAAGGTCTGCCCGGCCAACATCGGGATTTCGGCGTCGTTTGCCGCCCATAATCTGCTGACGCTGTACGGCGATATGGCGACGGCGGCCGGGCAGGAACGCTGGCAGGTTGGGGGGCAGGGGAAGGCCCGGGCTAACGCCTGCCTCCGCTGCGGTAAGTGCGAAGAGGTGTGCCCGCAGCAGATAGGCATCCGGGCGGAGCTCACAAAGGTGAGCGAAGCGTTTGGGATGGGGGAGCCGGAGGCAAAATAGGCATAGCGTTGACCCGCCATGAGCAAGAAATGAGCCGCAAGGCTCTTTTCTTTCTAGCGGATGGGCCGGGTGTGTTATGGGGACTGTCCCCTTGACACATTTTTGTGTCAGTGGGGACAGTCCCTCTGGCTCTGGCCCACTATTCGGCCAGGTCCAGGATGTAGTCGGTGCCGACGAAGTCCTGCCCCCAGCGGGATTGGGGTGAACTGCCGACGGGGCGGAAGCCGAGGGACTCGTAGAGGTGGATGGCCGGGGAATCGGGGGCCACATGCTGGAGGTGGATTTGGCGGTAGCCGTACTCCCGGGCAAAGGCGATGGCCGCGTTCATCAGGCGGAGGGCCAGGCCCTGCCCCCGGGCGGCAGGGTGGACGAGGATCCAGCGGAGGCGGGCCTGCCCGTCGGCGTGAGGGAGGATGCCGACGGTGCCCACTACCGCACCGTCGCGCTCGGCTACCCAGAGACGGGTGCCGCCGGTGGGGCGGGTGCGGACGAATTCGGCCAGGGAGGCGGCGATGTCGCCCTCGAAGCTGAGGTCATAACCTTTTTCCGGGCGTAGAGGAGGCCGTGGAGGTAGAGGAGCATCCCCAGGTCGCCGGGCTGCGGCTCCGTGCGGATGGTAATGGGGGATGGACTGGGCATGAGTGGTTCACCTCGCAGACTGTGTTTTTTGGGTTGGGGCAATGCCGGGCCAGGCGTACTGGGGCCGCGGCAAGCGGTCACCGCCCGGCGCAGCGGGGAAAAAGGAAAAGAAAGCACCTCTCCCAAGTACGAAAGGTGCTGCGAGTTTGGCGTTTTCCATACTTCAGAAGCCGACCCGATAGCGCGGCTGGAGGAGAAAACCGGAAGCGGGAAACCCGCTGGTTTGCTTTTCGGCGGGGAAAGCGGTCAATGGTTTTCCCACAGTACGCCTCTTTGGCCGGCCTTCTTCCGTCGCAAGGAGGTTCAAGCGGGATTATTTTGGCAGCCTGGTCCGGATGATCTCGGCGAACATCTCGCTGCCATACATTATGGCGTCATCGTTGAAATCAAAGTTGGCGTTGTGGGCCGGATAAGCGTTTTTGGCATCGGCGGGTTTGGTGCCGATGTTGAAGAAGGCGCCGGGCACGTGTTTTTGGAACCAGGCAAAGTCCTCGCTGCCGGAGCCGAGGGGGCCATCGGGGTTGACCTTATCCGCTCCGTACAGTTTGGTCGCGACGTCAACCACCGTCTTAACACAGGCCGCGTCATTGTTCATGGGGATAAACACCCGGTCGTACCGGACTTCTCCGGTGCAACCGTTCATCTCACAGACGTGCTTCACAATATCTTTCATCCGGCTTTCGATGAGATCCTGAACTTTGGGGTTGTAGGTGCGGCAGTCGCCCAGGATGGTCACGGTGGAGGGAACCGCGTTCATGGCGCCGTCGGTCTGGATGTCGCAGACGGAGATGGTGCCCGCTTCGAGGGGGTTGATGTTGCGGGAAATGACGGTCTGGAGCAGGAGGACGATCTCCGCGGCTGTGACCAGGGGGTCTTTAAGGTGGTGCGGGGCGGAGGCGTGACCTCCCTTGCCTCGGACCGTGATCCAGAAATCGTCTTCGCTGGAGGAATAGATGCCCGTCCGGGTGGAGATGTGACCCATGTTCAGCAGGGAGGCGTTGTGCTGGCCATAGATCTCTTTCATGGGGAACCGCTCGAACAGGCCGTCGTCGATCATCGCTTTGGCGCCCACCCCCGGCTCTTCGCCCGGCTGGAAGACGAAGGCGGCTGTGCCATTGAAGTCACGGCTCTCCTTGAGCAGCAGAGCGGCGC
>CAZHIT010000214.1:0-1186 GCA_964533125.1 uncultured Candidatus Sumerlaeota bacterium | reverse complement strand
TCCCAGGGGGATTGCCGGCTTCGCTGATGGGGATGCAGTCGACGTCCGCCCGCAGGCCGACCATTTCGCCGCCGTCGCCGCATTGGAGCGTGGCCACAACGCCGGTCTGGCCAACCCCTTCGGTGACTTCAAAGCCGAACTCCCGCATGGTTTTGGCGATAAACCTGGCCGTTTCGTACTCCTCCATGGCCGTCTCGGGGTACATATGGAGGTGGCGGCGAATGGCAACCAATTTTTCCTGGATCTCCGCTTTGGTCATTTTCGATCCCTTCTTTCCTTTTTTTGGCGTAGAGTGTTTCAGACGATGACAACAGGGGTGTTTGAATATGATAGTTTGACCCGGCGGCGGCTTTCTCCTTTATGATTGCAGAGCAGGCAGTTATTTTCTCGCGGAGCCTATGGAAGTGTTAGTGGGGCTGGGTGTTTCGATGGGGGAGTATCTGGGAGCATTAGGGTGCGGTTGAAATATATCATAGTTATAACGAAGGCAGCCCCGCCGGTTTGTCAGGCAGGGCAGCCCTATTTATCGGTCTCTGATCCGGCGGTTGCCGGGGGCTGGGCGTCAAATCGTTTGAGGAAGGCCAGCACCGCGGCGTTGAACTCGGCCGAGTGGGTCTCCATGGGGCAGTGAGCGGCGCCGGGAATCTCCACGAAGGCGGCGCCAGGCAGGGCAGCCTGGGCCGCGCGGTAAGCGGCGGCCGGGATCCAGGCGTCGCGGCTGCCCCGGAGCAGGAGGACCCGGTCGTCCCGGTCCCGGAGAAGGCGGATGTCGAGGTTTTGCTGGGTGCGGACCAGGTCAGCCGAGGCCGCCCCGGTGCCGGGCAGACGGAGGGGCTGATAGTAACCCTCGACCTCCGCCGGGGACGCCGGGCGGCCGTAGGCGGCGCTAAGCAGTATCTGGAGGGGGCGCCGGTGCCAACAGAACAACCGCAGGCCGCAGGCGTACCAGTGCCCCACCGGGGGAAAGAGGTGGAGGAAGGCGAGCCAGGAGGGCGGGCGGCCCGCGGTGACCGCGTCCACCAGGATAACGGCCCCGGCCCGATGGGCGAGGGTGGCCGCGAGAGCAATGGCGGTGTTGCCGCCCATGGAGTGGCCGATCAGGTGCCAAGGCAGGTCATCACCACCCGGCAGGACGGCGTCCAGCACCGGCAGCAAGCGGCGCAGGAGCAGGGCCCGGGCGAACTGG
>CAZHIT010000213.1:0-4647 GCA_964533125.1 uncultured Candidatus Sumerlaeota bacterium | reverse complement strand
CGCCTCATCCCACCTCCCCTCCGGCGGCGGAGGTGGGCCATTCGTGCTGCCCTGAAGGGACCCACCCGCCGATGAACCTCACTGGTGTGCTGCCCGCGCTCCGCGCCGACCAGGGTCTGACCGAGCTCGTCGAGCGCGTCCCGGCGCGTGGCGCGCTCACCATCACCGCGTCGGTCGGCGTGCGTGCCCCGATGCTCGCCGACCTGGCCACCCGCGCCGATGACCTCCCCCAGGTACATGTGGCGGTAGGCCCGCTGGTTGCTGTCTTTCAGGGCCCGGGCCTCGGCCAGGAAGCTTTCCCCCAGCCACTCTTGCGGCATGTCCAGGTAGTTGCTGTGGTGCACCAGCCTGCCGGGGCGGGGGATCAGGGCCTCGCTATTGACCCAGGCGGCGGCGTGAAGGGGCGGGTTGTAGGTACACAGGGTGGTGGCCCGGCCTCCCCGGATGACGCTGGCCTTGATGGTGCGCACGTCCTCCATGCCCTGGAACTCGGTAAGCTCCTCAAACCAGAGGTAGCGGAAGTGGCCCTGGGCCAGCTTCAGGCCCTTGGACTTGGCGGGGTCGTCCGCGCCGCGGAAGAGGATGCGCTGGCCCGTGGCCTTGCAAAGGATCTCCAGGGGGGAGAGCCGGGGCTGCCACAACTCGTCGGCCTGGAGCAGATCGATGGCCCAGAGCATCTGGGCGTAGACGCTGTCCCGGAGGGTGTCCGCCACCTTGCGGTAGACGATGGCGTTGGCGTTGGGGTCCCCCTGAAGGCCCAGGAGGATTTCGACGCTGACGAAGCTGCTTTTGCCGCTGCCCCGGCCCCCCTGGAGCCAGATTTCGGGGTGGGTATGATCCTCCACCGCCTGGTGGACGGGGAAAAAGAAGTGAAGATCTACGGTGAAGACATCGCCGTCAACGCCAATATCGTCACCCTCGACACCTTCTCTGCCCACGGTGACCAAGAGGATCTGTTGGCTTTTGTCCGCGAACTCTCGACCCCGCCCCGGCAGGTCTTCGTCGTCCACGGCGAAGAAGAAGCCGCCCTGGCCCTGGCGGCGGCCATCGGGCAGGAGTTTGGGATTGCTGCCACTGCGCCGCAGCCGGGGGATAGCTTTGCGCTGACCGCGGAGGGCGGGCGGCCACTTCCCGCTGCTGTTTCGGTCGAAGCCCCGGCGACCGCCGCCCAAAACCTCCAGGCAGAACTGGCCAACCTGCAGGCGAAGCTCGCCGCGAGCCTCCCGGCACTCACCCCGGACGAAGCAGCGGAGATCGGTCGTCTGCTGCGTGCTGCCGGCGAAAAACTGACTCCGCACCAATAACCCGCATGGCGAAAGAACCAAAAGCGAAGGAGGAGAGAGCATGGACTTACAGAAGGCATTTGACCGGGTGGATGCCAAAGAAGCGGAACTGATCGACCTGGTCCGGGGTGTCATCGGCATCGACAACAATGTGCCCCCCGGACGCAACTACAATGAGCTGGCCGACTACCTGATCCCGTTTTTCCAGTCGGTCGGACTGCAGACGGAGAAAGTGATTATTCCGGAAGAACTGTGGCGGCAGATCCCCACCCCGGGCCTCGAGGGGGAAAGAGTGAACCTGGTGGCCAGCCAGGATACGGGCAAAGAGCCGGTGACCATCTACGCCCACGTTGATACGGTCCCGGTGGATGACAAATGGACGGTTAATCCCTTCGCCGGCGAAATCCGGGACGGCAAGATCTACGGCCGGGGTACCGCCGACATGAAGGGCGCTATCGCGAGCCTCCTGATCGCTCTGCAGGTAATCCGGGAGCAGGGTCTGGAAATGAAGTATGACCCCATCTGCTGCATGTGCACGGACGAAGAAATCGGGGTTTACCCCGGGGTCTACCACCTGGCCAAGGAAGGCTACGTCAAAGGGCACGTGGTGTGCCTAGACGGCGGCCAGGACCCGCGCGAATCCCTGGCGTCGGCCGGCTCGGCGGACTTTTGGATCACCACCAAGGGCCGGAGCTGCCACTCGGGTATGAACTTCCTCGGGGTGAACGCCCTGGAGGAAATGGTGCCGATCATGCAGGAACTGCTGGTGCTGAAAAAAGAAGTGGAAGCCCGCGAATCCGAGGTGAACGGGCCGCCGCTGCCGGAAGCCCGTTCCCGCAAAATGACCCCGATGTTTAACCTCGACGTCATCCACGCCGGGACGAAATCCAATATCGTCCCCTCGGAGTGCACCTTAATTATCAACCGGCGGTACATCCCGGAAGAGAAGTTCGCTGATGTCAAGGCCGAAATCGAGGCGGCGGTAGAACGCGGTCAGGCCAAGAGTCGGGCGCTTGCGGTGGATATCAAGATCCAGCACTCCTACCCGGCGGTTAAGTACAACCCGGACACCGACCACGCCCGCAAAATGCGGCAGGCGAAAATCCTCGTCCAGGGGTACACCGACAGCCAGTTCGTCCGCAACGGCTCTTCCGGCTCGACCGATATGTCCTTTGTGCAGGAAGTCCTGCATACCGACGACATCGTCTTCAGCGGCGGCGGCCGGAGCGGCTGCAATGTGCACGGGGTGGATGAGTTCGCTTACGTGAAGGACTTAAAAGCCCTGGCCAAAGAACTGATCTATTACCTCTGCGACTAAGCGAGTTAAGCGGGGGCCAGGGCGCCGCATGACGCTTTGGCCCCTTTGTTGTTTCAGCGCGTCCATTCGATGTCACTACGGAGGCGATAATATGAGCGAGCGACCGAGCCGGCAGGTTCTGGGCGGGGTGGAGAAGACCCCCCAGCGCAGTTTCTTCAAGGCGGTGGGTCTGACCCGGGAGGACCTGCATAAACCACTGATCGCGATCGTCAATTCCTGGAACGAAGTCGTCCCCGGCCATATTCACCTGCGGGACCTGGCTAACCACGTCAAGGCCGCCGTCTGGGCCGCCGGGGGCACGCCTTTGGAGTTTAACACCATCGCGCTCTGCGACGGCATCGCCATGGAGCACGCCGGGATGCGGATGCCGCTCCCCAGCCGGGACCTGATCGCCGATTCGATCGAGCTGATGGTGCGGGCCCACGGCTTTGACGCCATGGTCATGCTCGCTTCCTGTGACAAGATCGTGCCCGGGATGCTGATGGCTGCCGCCCGTCTGGGCCTGCCGGCGATTATGGTCACCGGTGGTGCGAGCCTGCCCCGGGGCTTTTTCGCCCCGTCCGGTCAGTACGCGGTAAATCCTTACGAGATGGTCGGACGGCACAAGGCGGGGACTGTTTCTGCCGAGGAATTGGAGCAGTTTGAAAGCTGCACCTGCCCAGGCGCCGGATCCTGCTCGCAGCTGGGTACCGCCAACACCATGGCCATCCTGACCGAGGCGATGGGGATGTCCCTGCCGGGCTGCGCGACGGCGCTCGCGGTCTCCCCGGAGAAGGCGCGCATCGCCCGCGCGAGTGGACATAAGATTATGGAGCTGCTGAAAGCGGGCATCACCCCCGGCAAAATCATGACCGAAGGCGCCCTGCGCAACGGCGTTCGCGCCGCGATGGCGGTCGGTGGTTCGACCAACATCACCCTCCACGTCCCGGCCATTGCCGCTGAACTGGGTCTCTCCATCGACCTCGACTGCATCGATCAGATCAGTCGGGAAATCCCCCATATCGCGAGCCTCGGACCCCACTATATCCTGGATCTCGACCGGGCCGGCGGAGTCCCAGCCATGGTGCAGGTTCTGAGAGACAAAATGGAACTCGGATGCCTGACCGTGACCGGTCTTACCTTGGGGGAAAACTGCGCAGAAGCCAAGGTCATGAACCCGGAGGTTATCCGCACCCCGGAGCGGGCCTACCACCCGGAAGGCGGGATCGCAGTGCTGCGGGGGAACCTGGCACCGGCCGGGGCAGTGGTCAAGCAGAGCGCCATTGCGCCGGAGATGCTCGTTTTCCGGGGTACGGCCCGGGTCTTTGAACTGGAAGAGGACGCGGTGGAGGCCATTTTCGCCGGGCGGATTGAGGCTGGCGATTGCCTGGTGATCCGGAACGAAGGGCCCCGGGGCGGACCAGGGATGCGCGAAATGCTGGGGGCGACCGCTGCGGTCATGGGGATGGGCCTGGGTACCCAGGTGGCGATCGTCACCGACGGCCGTTTTTCGGGCGCCACCCGCGGTCCGGCCGTTGGCCATGTCGCGCCGGAAGCCGCCTTGGGTGGTCCCATCGCCGCCGTGCGGGAAGGGGACTTTATCTCCATCGATATCCCCAACCGCCACCTGACTTTAGAGGTCAGCGACGCCGAATTGCAGGAGCGACTGGCCGGACTGACCCCGGCACCGGTGCGGGAGCGCGGAGTTTTGGGCCGCTACGCCCGTCTGGTACGGGGAGCAGACCAGGGGGCCCGCCTCGACCAAGAAAACAGTTGACAATCAGTAAGAAATGGATTATGATTTTATCCATATCTGAATAGATTTTCGACACCTCATCTTCTGTATGGTGAGCTAGAGGTTGCGGTTCGTCAAGAGTACTCCCCGGGAGCAGGCAGCGACGAACGGGAAGGAAAGGGACTACCGCCGAAATCGGACCGTCTGCCCAGGGCGTTTCGGTTGGGCCGGCAGTTAATAACTGCCGGACTGTCACTGCCAGGTCACCCGGACTTGGCGGTGGAGCGCTATCTTACAGGCGTAGGGAAGAAGAAGGAGGGGATAGTTGTGCA
>CAZHIT010000212.1:0-4702 GCA_964533125.1 uncultured Candidatus Sumerlaeota bacterium | reverse complement strand
CAACTTCGTCCAGCGCTTCCAGGTGGAGCCGAACGAGATTGTGAAGGAGACCCCCTACATCGACCGCAATATCACTCTGACCCGGGCGGCCTACGCTCTCGACGGGGTGGAGGAATCCGACTTCCCGGTCGAGTATAACTTAAATCCGGAGATCCTCCAGGCCAACCAGGATACGATCAGCAATATCCGCCTCTGGGACTGGCAGCCGCTGCTGCAAACCTACGGCCAACTCCAGGAGATCCGGCCGTATTATCGCTTCAGCGATGTGGACCTGGACCGCTATCCCATCGACGGTCAGGTCCGGATGGTCATGCTCTCCGCCCGTGAGCTGGATCAGGCCAAACTGCCGGTGCAGGCCAAGACCTGGGTGAACCAATACCTCAAATACACCCACGGCTACGGCATCACGGTCAGCCCGGCCAATGCAACCACGGCGGAGGGCCTGCCTCAGTTTCTGGTTAAGGATGTTCCGCCCCAGACCACGCCCGGGTTGGCCATCGACCGGCCCCAGATCTATTTCGGGGAGTTAAATTACAGCCAGGCCATCGTCAATACCCGCGAACTAGAGTTTGATTACCCAGCGGGAGAGCAAAATGCCTACAACCAGTACGACGGAAAAGGCGGCATCCGCCTCTCGTCCTTTCTGGTCAAGGCCGCTTTCGCCTACCGCCTGAGGAGCTACAACCTGCTCCTGACCAGTGCGGTCACCCACGACAGCCGGATTCTGCTGTATCGTAACATTAACCAGATTGCCCGGCGCATTGCCCCGATGCTTAAGTACGATTCCGACCCCTATATCGTCGCGAGCGGCGGGCGGCTGTACTGGATGATCGACGCCTACACCGCTACGTCGATGTACCCCTATTCGGAGCCGTTTACCGGTGCCCAGACCAAGTCGGCGCCCCACCTGGCCGGGTACAACTATATACGCAATGCTGTCAAAATCACCATCGACGCCTACGACGGGGATGTCCGCCTCTACGCCGCCGACCCGGCCGATCCGCTTCTCCAGACCTACCAGAGCATCTTTCCCGGCGTTTTCCTGCCGCTAGGGGAGATGCCGGAAGACTTACGCCAGCACATCCGGTACCCGGCGGACCTGTTCAACGTTCAGGCAGCCATGTTTCGGGCCTTCCACATGAAGGACACGGTAGTCTTCTACAATAAAGAGGACTACTGGGATCTGCCGAACGAGAAATACGCCGACGAAACCATCCCCATGGAGCCGTTTTATAACCTGATGCGCCTGCCGACGGAGAACGAAACCGAGTTCATCCTGATGTTGCCCTTTACTCCGTCCCAGAAGAAAAACATGATCGCCTGGCTTGCTGCCCGGTCCGACCCGGCAAACTACGGCAAGCTGGTGCTGTACCGGATGCCCAAGCAGGTGCTGGTGTACGGGCCGGAACAGATTGAAGCGTCCATCGACCAGGACGCCGAGATTTCCCAAAGCCTCACCCTTTGGGGGCAGAAGGGCTCTCAGGTAATCCGGGGTAACCTCTTAACCATCCCGGTGAATCATTCTCTCCTCTATGTGGAACCGCTGTACCTGCAATCAACCGAAACCAAGCTGCCGCAGCTTATCCGGGTTATCGTGGCTTACGGCAACGAGGTGGTCATGGAGCCGACGCTATCTGCCGCTCTGGAGCGGATCTTCGGCGCTGAACCTGGATCTCCGCCGCCAACCAACCCCGATACCCCGGCGCCGCCCGCCGGCACCGGCACCCTGACCGAACTGGCCGCCCAGGCAACCGCGCTGTATAACCGGGCCCAGGAACGATCCCAGGCCGGCGACTGGGCGGGGTACGGGGAGGCCATCCGGGAGTTAGGGGAGGTCCTCCGGGAAATCGCGCTGCGGACCGGCAGTTAGCCCCACCACAGGCACTTCGCAGGGGAGGGATAATTATACTGGGAGAAACCATCAAGCAGTACCGGGCAAAACTGGGCCTGACCCTGCACGAACTGGCCGCCGCCACCCAAGTGTCACCATCCTACATCAGTGAAATCGAGCGGGGGTTAAAACACCCCTCGCTCAAAACCGTGCAGCGGATCGCCGCCGCCCTGCAGCTCCCGGTGAGCCAACTGCTGGAAGAGGGCCGCAGCGGAAAGGAGCGGCACCCCGCCCTGGGGGAGAAGATCAGGCGCCGGCGGAGCCAGCAGGGCCTGACCCAAGCCGCATTGGCCGAAATGACCGCCGTCACCCCGGGGCTCATCGGCCAGATCGAGAGCGGGGGCACCGACCCATCGCTCCCGCTCCTGGAGGCCATTGCCCGGGCCTTGGGTTTGCCCGCCGCGAGTGATCTCCTCACTGACGGAGAAGATGGCGCGCTCACCGCGGCGGACCTGCCGCCGCGGCTGCGGGAAGCCCTCGCCAAGCCCCCGGTTCGGGAGATCGTTACCATCCTCAGCTCCTTCCCCGACCCGGACCTCGCCTTCATCCTCAGTCTGGTGCGCCTGTACCGGCAGTCGTTTACCCTGCTCGACCGGGAGCCGGACCAGGACCCGGGGGGAGACGCCCGAAGCCTGATCCGGGGGAAACACGCCCGCAGACAGTCATAAGGGTTTTACGGTATAAAATACAGAGGAGGTTAGACCAATGGAGCCTCATCGCGACGCCGAACTGAAGGATATCCTCACCCAGACCAAAACGATCGCGGTCGTCGGAATCTCGCGCAACGCCGAAAAACCCAGCCACAAAGTCGCCAAGTACATGCAGGAAGCCGGTTACCGGATCATCCCGGTTAACCCCACCATCGATACGGTGCTGGGTGAGAAGGCCTACCCCAGTCTTTCGGCGCTGCCGGAACCAGTGGACATGGTCAACATCTTCCGCCCCTCGGCCGATGTGCCGCCGGTGGTGGCTGAAGCCATCGCCATCAAGGCCAAAACCGTATGGATGCAGGAAGAGATTATCAACGAAGCGGCGGCGGCCGAAGCCACTGCTGCCGGCCTTAAGGTAGTCATGGATCTCTGCCTGATGAAAGAACATACCCGCCTGCTGGCCTAGACCGCCCAGAGAGAAACCAAAGAGAAACGGACGGGTGATAGGAATGGAGAACCACGGGAATAAAAAATACGATGTACTGATTATCGGGGGCGGACCGGCGGGCTTAAGCGCCGCTCTGTACGCCGGCCGGGCGGAAATGAAAACCCTCCTGATTGAACAGGGACTGCCCGGCGGCCAGGCGGCCACCACGGACGCCATCGCCAACTACCCCGGCTTTACCGAGATCGACGGCCCGGAACTGATGCGCCGGATGGAAGAGCACGCCCGGGTATTCGGGGTGGAAATTATCACCGCTGAGGTCAGCAGTTTGGTTCTTTCGGGCCGGGACCGGACGGTGGTCACTTCCGAAGGGGAATTTACCGCCCCCGCCGTGATTATCGCTTCCGGCGCCAAACCCCGCAAACTGGGGATTCCCGGCGAAGCGGAGTACACTGGCGCCGGGGTGTCGTACTGCGCCACCTGCGACGGCGCCTTTTACCGCGACCTGCACGTAGTCGTCGTCGGCGGTGGGGACGCTGCCATCCAGGAAGCCGTCTTCCTCACCCGCTTTGCCCGTCAGGTGACGGTGGTCCACCGCCGGGACGAACTGCGGGCGACCAAGGTGGTGCAGGAAAAGGCCTTCCAGAACCGCAAAATCGTCTTCCGCTGGAACACGGTCCTGGAAAGCATCCGGGGCGGCGATATGGTGGAAGCGGTCGTCGCCCGCAATGTCAAGGATAACACGGTCGAAGACATCCCATGCGACGGCGTCTTCATGTATGTCGGCATGGACCCGAACACCGCCTGGCTGCCGCCGGAAATCAAGCTGAGCAACCAGGGCTACATCATCACCGACGAAAATATGCTGACCTCCGCCCCCGGAGTCTTTGCCGCCGGGGATGTCCGGGTAAAGCTGCTCCGCCAGATTGTTACCGCCGTGGGCGACGGGGCGACAGCGGCAGTGGCTGCCGAGAAATACCTGGAGTACCTGGAATAGATCATAAACGCCGGGTAGGGCACAAAGGGAGGGCAGGGGATGGACAACGCGGCCGAGCGGGAGAAAGAACTCCTCAATCGTCTGAAACTGATCGAAGGCCAAATCCGGGGTTTGCAGAAGATGATTACTGAGGGGAGAGACTGCGAAGAAATCGTGGTGCAGCTTTCGGCCACCCGGGCGGCTTTGGACAAGGTCGCGGTCACCATCGTCAGTTCCCGTATGGTCGAATGCATCGCCCAGGAGCTGGGCGAAAAAGGCGACTGCCAGGCGGCGATGGACCGGGCCCTGGCTATGTTCCTCAAATTATCGTGAAGCGGCGAACAGCCGCTTTTTTTCTTTCCGGCAGGAGAAAACCCAAAAGCAGAGAATTTATAGTTTTTGTACAGGTTGTGCAAATTTCCGGCAGTATCTGCCGATTCCGTTGGAGGACAACGATGACCAAGACCATCTGGCGTGCCCTGGCCAAACTGATTCTGCTCTTCCCCTATACCATTCGCCGCCCGGTCGCCCGGGCGATGGCCGAATACCTGGTCCGCAAATACGCCCGCCTTACCGTGATGCACCCGGAAGCAATTCCAGCGGACCCCACCCAGCCCTGTATCTTCCTGGCTAACCACCTGAGCAATGCCGACGCGATGATTTTGGCACATGTTTTGTACCGTCATGAACCGTATTTCCTGGCGGGATGGACGTTTCTGTGCACGGGCATGCCCGCGCTG
>CAZHIT010000211.1:2490-4736 GCA_964533125.1 uncultured Candidatus Sumerlaeota bacterium | reverse complement strand
GAAACGGTCGAGGCCGATGCCCGGAACCTCAGTAGACTGGGTGGGATAATGGCGGACGGGGTGCTGGTGGATGCCCCCTGTACCGGTTTGGGCGTCCTCCGGCGTAAACCGGATGCCCGCTGGCGCAAGAGCCCGGAGCAGCTGACCGTGATCCGGGAGACGCAGCTGGCCATTTTGCTTTCTGCCGCCGACCAGCTCAGAGCTGGCGGCACCCTGGTCTACAGTACCTGCACGACCGAGCCGGAAGAAAACGAGACCGTGGTAAGCGATTTTTTGCAGCGGCGGCCGGACTACCGGGCCGACAATCTGCGGCCGTATCTGCCGGCGGCCCTGCAAGACGAACCGGGCACGGAAGCGGGTTGGCTGCAATTGCTACCGCACCGGCACGGGACGGATGGGTTTTTCCTCGCCCGGATGGTAAGGGCATAAAGAAAACCCGGCGGGGAGCCGGGTTTTCTGTCGCCTGACTGTCTGTGGCGGATCGGAAGTGAGGCTATGGCCACAGGGTATGGATATCGATCCCCGTAAAATAGTGGCGGATGATGGCTTCGTGGTTCTGGCCGGCGTTGGCCTGGCTGAAGGCGCCCCACTGGGACATGCCCACCCCGTGCCCCCAGCCCCGGCCGGTAAACCGGACATTGTTGCCTTCCGAACTAATGCCCGTAATCAGGGTCGAGCGCAGGTTGGAGGTTCCAAGCCAGGAGCGGAGTTGCGGGCCGGGGATATCCTTGCTTCCCAGGCGGACCTTCATCGCCCGGCCGGAGGGGCCTTTTTCCGGGATGGTCACCGTCCCGGCCGTACCGGCGCCGCCGCCGGCGATGTTGCGCAGTTCCCATTTGGCGACGACGGTGGACCACTCCCGGACATTGGCCGGAATCGCCGGGTCGTTCGGGTAGGGCTCCGGGACGCTCTGCAGATAGGGGGTTTTGGCCGGGTCGTTCAGGAACCCGACAAGACCTTCGGCGGCGGCAGCGGTCTGGCCGCCGGACCAGGAGCTGTACATGGCGTAGATGAAATCGCCCTCATAGGTGATGACCTTCCCCGGCTTCTTCGACCTTGGGATTAACCTTGTCCACCGCGTAGGCCTGGACATGGTAGGGGGCGGTGCAGGTATCGGTCTTGTGGTACTGGTAGGCGCCGGATTTGTCCTCGATGAAGCGCAGGGTCATCGTCCGGGCGACGATCGCCTGGGCCGCCAGAGCCTCCACCGGCCAGTCCGGTTCCATTTCGGCGGCGATGACCCCGGCCAGGTATTTGTCCATCGGCATGTACATCGTGCCGCCGGTATTGTGGTTATAAATGGATATGGTTGGCTCGGCCTTGTACTTTTCGGCGAGCTCCGCCTTGACCGGCACCGGGGCTTTTACCGCCTCCGGCGGGGGAACGACGGGACCCGGTTTTTGCTGCGGAGTCTTGCTCAAACCAGTGAAAAGGATTATGATAAATAATAACGCGATGCCGGCGTATAGATAATGATTTTTACGGGTAATACTGGTCATAACTTCACCCCTCGTCTGACTGTTAGCCCTATTATTCGCCGGCCCAGCCGATTTCATACGGACGGGACGGCGGACGCCGGGTGACCAGTGCGGCACTATGACCAGCAGGGGTTGCCCGGCCCGGCAAATCCAGAACGGGAGATGAGAAGAATGCAGCAACCGCGGGTGCGTTTTGCCCCCAGCCCGACCGGGTACTTACATATCGGCGGCGCCCGGACGGCTTTGTTCAACTGGCTGTACGCCCGGCAGAGCGGCGGGAAGTTTATTCTGCGGATTGAGGACACGGACCTGGAGCGGTCGACGGAAGCTTCGGTGCAGGCGATTTTTGAGAGTATGACCTGGCTCGGGCTGGAGTGGGACGAAGGTCCGGGGCGGGAAGGCGACTGCGGCCCGTATTTTCAGACCCAGCGCCTGGATACCTACCGGCGCTATGCCGACCAGCTGCTGGCGCAGGGTCTGGCCTACCCCTGCTACTGCACCCCGGAAGAATTGGTAAGCCGCCGCGAGGAAGCGGTGGCTGCCGGTACGGTGCAGCGCTACGACGGGCGCTGCCGGAATCTTACTGAGGCGGAGCGGGAAGACTGCGCGGCCGAAGGCCGCAAGCCGGCTATCCGGTTCCGGGTGCCGCCCGGGCAGACCGTGGTCCGGGACCTGGTGCGGGGCCAGATGGAGTTTGCCAATGATTCGCTCGAGGACTACGTGATTATGAAGTCGGACGGGATTCCGACCTATAATTTTGCGGTGGTT
>CAZHIT010000211.1:0-2480 GCA_964533125.1 uncultured Candidatus Sumerlaeota bacterium | reverse complement strand
CGGGGCGACGACCACATATCCAATACCCCACGGCAAATCTTGCTGTATGAGGCTCTGGGCTTTGCGCTGCCGGAGTTTGCGCACATCCCGATGATTCTCGGCTCTGACCATACCCGCCTCAGCAAGCGGCACGGCGCCACTTCGGTGACCCAGTACCGGGATGAGGGGTATTTGCCGGAAGCGCTGGTGAACTACCTGGCGCTGCTGGGGTGGTCGTACGACGGTTCGCAGCAGATTTTCCCGCCGGCCGAGCTGCAGGAAAAGTTCTCTTTGGATAAGGTCTCCAAAAACCCGGCGGTCTTTGACCCGGCGAAGCTGGTTTGGATGAACGGCCACTATATCAAGGAAGCCGCGCCGGAGCGTCTCGCGGAGTTGGCCCTACCTTTCCTGCAGAGTGCGGGCTATGTCGCTCTCCCGCCGCGGCCGGAAGAGATGGAGCGCGTGCAGGCGGTAGTGGTGCTGTTGCAGGACCGGCTGAAACTATTAAGCCAGGTGGCTGAGTTCGGGGATTATTTCTTCACCGATGCTTTCCTGATTTCGGAAGAAGCCCAGGCGAAGTACTGGAGCCAACCGCATGTTCCGGCCGCGCTGGCCCAACTGGGAGAGCGGCTGCAGGCGATGACCGACTTCAGCGAGGCGGAACTCGAACGGGTGGTGCGGGGTCTCGCCGACGAGCTGGGGCTGAAAGCGGCAGCCCTGATCCATCCCCTGCGGGTTGCCCTCACCGGCCGGATGGTCAGCCCGGGGATTTTTGCCGTGATGGCGCTCCTCGGCCGGGATAAGGTGGTCGAGCGGATTGAGCGGGCGTTGCCGATGGTTAAAACGGTAAATAATTCCAAATAGTGCTTGCTGCAGTCCGTAATGGACGCAAAAAAATAGCGGTGAAACTTGCATTTGGTATTCTTCTGTGCTATAATTGTTTTTGCGTTGATTCTCGCTGGGGAATCGTCTAGTGGTAGGACAGCAGACTCTGGATCTGTTTACGGTGGTTCGAATCCATCTTCCCCAGCCAAAATTTGCGTGGCCTCATCGTCTAGTGGCCTAGGACGCCGCCCTCTCACGGCGGTAACAGGGGTTCGACTCCCCTTGGGGCTACCACCTAAGGTTACAGGCTGACCGTTTCGATGTATTCATCGTGAACGGTCACTTTCTTTATATTCGTCTGGATAATCAGCTTCTGATTTTCCGGGCTTTTCTTTTTTGTATCCGCCCGACGCAGTACTCAGCCTTAATCTTTCTACATCGAGAATCCGCATATTTTGCTAAAAACGCGCTTGCGCCAGCTGCCGGATGAGAACCGTTTTGCGATTTACCAAATCATGTGTAAACGCTATTATGAATATGAGCCTTTAAGGGCTGCCTCGGTGTGCTTCAGTCAATTGGCGGAGTAGGCTTTTTCTGCGCGGGAAAGCTGAACTGCAAGAAGCAACAGCAACCAGGGCACCAAGCCCAGTAATCCAGTACGAGTTAAGGTCGTGCAGCGTAAGCGTATCCCTGCTGATGAGCGAAACCGCTAACTGCCGGAACGGATCTTCAATTGCAGTAAATAATGACTTTGGCAAGAGAATAAAGACGATGTCGAAAAGCAGGCGGTATGAAGACTGTTTAATGTTTTCTACTGGGGTATTTGCTATCTTGCCCAATGCTCTGCAAACTACATCTGCCGCACTAGGATAATCCGCACCCGGGAAAGCGAGCAGTACCTTGTGATTTTCATCTGTTCTTGGTTCATAGATCATCAGCATTTCTGGGAGCTCAACAAAGCCCTCCCCGCTATTCTCAGGCTCAACCTGTGCATAGTATCGCCGTAATGCATCAAGCTCTTCTTCGGAAGGGCTTTCTTTGGAAGAAATCCTGCAGAGCCTGTCTGAACTGGACTGCGAGAATGATAAGCTTCGTTCTTCAGCCATGAAAATATCTATTTTATCTTCCTCAATTAATCCCTTATCCGATAAATACGAAAGAAAACTCAGCTTAAGCTGGTCATTGAGCAAATATGATGCCTCCCTGGCGAAACTTCGCAGTGAAAGACCGCCGATAAAGAAAAGTATGCCTAAAGCGAAGAATAACCTTCCAACCTTCTTTTCGCGGAAGCCCTCCTAACCAAAGTGGTTATGAGTGGTTAAGATTAAGCTGTAGAGCAGTTAGTCTGACGCATCGACTAACAGTCAATCAAAAAATCGGTTTCAACGGCTCACCGGAACCCCTGCGATCCTTTGAGATATCTGTTTTGGATAACATGCGCAGCGGGTTGGGGCAACTACGCGAATCTACAACAATAATAATCTCAAAGCGATTTTCAAATGCCGTGATTCTCCGGACATAAGCCTGGATGGTGCGTTTTGCTCATCCGGGCTTATTCGGTAGTCTTGAGATGGCTGTTTCCATCAGTGAAACCGGGGGCCGCCTTGGTGCGGGACACAACGGGGCTGTCCCAAAAGTAAATGGGACAGCCCTCTTCTAGTTGTTATCGGTGTCTG
>CAZHIT010000210.1:0-4756 GCA_964533125.1 uncultured Candidatus Sumerlaeota bacterium | reverse complement strand
GATAATGCGCCGCAGCACCTTCTCGCCAAACTTCAGGGTCTCCGGCTTCAGCCCGTGCTCCGTGAGCTGTTTGGGCACCAGGTACTTCGCCCCGATCTGCACCTTCTCTTCTTCCGTGTAGCCGGAGAGGTAAATCACTTCCATCCGGTCTAAAAGCGGCTGGGGGATATTGTGCATCGCGTTGGCGGTGGTAATAAACATCACTTTCGACAGATCGAAGGGAATCTCGATGTAGTGGTCGCTGAAGCCGGCGTTTTGCTCCGGGTCCAGCACCTCCAGCAGGGCCGACGCCGGGTCGCCCCGGAAATCGGCGTTCATTTTGTCGATTTCGTCCATCAGGAACACCGGGTTTTTGGAACCCGCCTGCTTCATCCCCTGGATCACCCGACCCGGCAAGGCCCCCACATAGGTGCGGCGATGCCCCCGGATCTCGGCCTCATCCCGGACCCCGCCCAAAGAAATCCGGACAAAATTCTTCCCCAGGGCCCGGGCGACCGATTTGGCGAGAGAAGTCTTCCCTACCCCCGGCGGCCCGATCAGGCAGAGAATCGGCCCTTTCAGCTTCTGGGCCAGCGTCCGGATCGAGAGGTATTCGAGGATACGCTCCTTCACCTTCTGCAGGCCGTAGTGGTCCGCATTCAGGATCTCTTCGGCGTAGTTGATGTCCAGGCGGTCCTCGGTCTGCTTCGTCCAGGGCAGGGCCAGGACCCAGTCGAGATAGTTACGTACCACGACCGTTTCCGCCGACATGGGCGGCATCTTCTCGAGGCGTTCCACTTCCTTCAGGGCCTTTTCTTCCACTTCCGGGGGCAGCGCGAGCGTGCTGATCTTCTGCCGCAGGGAATCGACTTCGCTGTCCCGCTCGTCCTTTTCTCCCAGCTCTTTTTGGATGGCCTTCAGCTGCTCCCGCAGGAAGTACTCCTTCTGGGTCTTCTCCATCTGTTTACGCACCCTAATGCCGATCCGGCGCTCCAGTTCAAGGATTTCGATCTCCTGGCTCAGCAGCAGGTACACCCGCTCCAGCCGGGCCTGCACTCCGGTCGACTCCAGCACGGTTTGTTTGTCTTCTACTTTCAGGCCCAGGTGCGACACGATTACATCCGCCAGGCGGCCGCCCTCTTCGATACTCACCACCGAGACCAGGGTTTCCGGCGGGACCTTTTTGCTCAGCTTAATGTACTGCTCGAACTGGTTAATCACGCTCCGCATCAGGGCTTCGATTTCGAGCGTCTTTTCTTCCGGGTCGGTGATGACCTCCGCCCGCACCTGGAACATCCCTTCCGCCGGCAGGTAATCGAGGATTTTGGCCCGGTACAGTCCTTCCACCAGGACCTTAATCGCCCCGCCGGGGATCTTGATCAGCTGTTTGATTTCGGCCACCGTCCCGATCCGGTACAGATCGTCAGGTCCCGGTTCGTCGGTCTTGGCATCCTTTTGCGTCACCAACAGGATTAGCCGGCCCTCGAGCATGGCTTGGTCCAGTGCATGGATGGACTTTTCCCGGCCGACATCCAGGTGCATCACCACATAGGGAAAGACGATTACCCCCCGCAGGGGCAGTAATGGGAATTCCTGAACTCGATTATCCTTCTCCTGGCTCAAGTGCGTCCACCTCCATCTGGCTGCCATTATTTTTGTCCTGTGTCTGCTATTCTCCCTGCCCGACCTATACTCCTGCACCAAACGGTGAAGGAAACCCTGCTGCCGCGATGGCAGCAGGGTTTTATGTTTACCCGCCCAGTTTGGAGGCGCTCAGGACCTTGCTCTGCCCGATTGCCAGGGTTGGCTGGCTGCGCGGCGGCGACCCGATGAGCACGGTGTGCAGGATGTCTTTTAAATGGTCGACCGGGATAACCTCGATGCCGGTACTCTCCCGAAACACATCCTGCCAGTTGCCCCGGGGGATGAACACCCGCTTCACCCCGGACTGGCGGGCGGCTTCCACCTTGGCCACCACCCCGCCTACCGGCTTCACCAGACCCCGGATGGAGATCTCACCGGTCATGGCCGCCGTATTATCTACCGGCACATTTAGAAGCGCCGAGTAGACCGCCGTGGCGATGGTTACCCCGGCGGAAGGCCCATCTAGGGGTATCCCCCCGGGGAAATTCACATGGACATCATAATCCCGGGTATCCAAGTCAAAATGCCGGCGCAACACGGTGAGCACATTCTCTACCGAGCCCTTCACCGCACTCTTGCGGCGGATTAACCGGCCCGGGCTGCCGATTTCTTCTTCCTCCACTACTCCGGTCACAATCACCTGGCCCTGGCCTTTGGCCGCCGGAATCGTCGATACTTCCACTTCCACCAGCGTCCCCATGCCAGCGCCGTGTACCGCCAGTCCGTTGACGTAGCCCACCATCTGCTGGTCGTTCACCTTTTGCTCCGGCCGGGGCGAATACTTCCCGCAATTCACCACCCACTCGATCGTGCGGGTATCAATAATCCCGACCTTGTTATTGAGCGCAGTCCCGGCGGCAATCTGCACGATGTTGACCGCCTCGCGGCCGTTGGTCGCGTACTGCTTAATCACCTCGACCGCCCGGTCTTCGATGGTGAAGTTGATCTTCTTCACCGCGTTCCGCGCAATCTGCTCCACCTCATCCGGGGTCAGCGCCCGGAAGAAGATTTCGACGCAGCGGGAGCGGATGGCCGGCGAAATATCTTGCGGCTGTTTGGTCGTTGCGCCCACCAGACGAAAGTCGGCCGGGAGACCATTCTCGAAGATATCCCGGATATACATCGGGATGTTTTGGTCCTCCGGGCTGTAGTAGGCGCTTTCCAGAATGACCTTCCGGTCCTCGAGCACCTTCAGGAGCTTGTTCAGCTGGATGGGGTGCAGTTCGCCGATTTCATCCAGGAACAGTATTCCCCCGTGGGCCTTGGTCACAGCGCCCGCTTTCGGCTGCGGGATCCCGGCGATGCCCATCGGTCCGGCGCCCTGGTAGAGGGGATCGTGCACCGAACCGATGAGCGGATCGGCGATGCCCCGCTCGTCAAACCGGGCCGTGGTTGCGTCCATTTCAATAAATTTCGCCGCTTCTTTAAACGGCGATAGGGGATTGCGCTTTGCTTCTTCCAGAACCAGGCGGGCGGCGGCTGTTTTCCCGATCCCTGGCGGACCGTAGATCAGAATGTGCTGGGGGTTCGGACCGCACAGGGCCGCTTTTAGGGCCCGGATGCCCTCCGCCTGGCCGATGATCTCATCAAAACAGGTGGGCCGGGTCTTTTCCGAGAGCGGTTCCGTCAGGGAGATTGACCGCAGCCGCTGCAGTTTTTCCATTTCCTTATGCGATTCCTTGGCCACTGCCACCCGGGTCCCCTGCTGGTTTTTGTACAGGTTCATCAGGTACATGCCAACGACGATCAGCAAAACGAATTGGATCATAGTAAATGCGCCCAGGTTAAAATTCATCTTTCTCCTGCCTCCTCTTCCACGGACTTCTTTTTCTCTGTGCTAGTAGTATTTCTTTGCGCCGGCATTTTTATCCGATGGGCGGGACGGCCGGCGGGGTAAAAAGGACGGAGAAAAAGAGGAGCATGAGCCGGGCAGTTTTCCATCTAGTGGTAGTTTAAGCCGCAGGATAAAACCTGAAACGAAGATAGACTTACCCCGAACGCATCTCGCTTACCGTGCTATGTATTTGCTTTGCACGCATTATTTGCTATATTTAGGATGATCAAGCAAAGGAAGGATGCTTATGGCAGGCACAACGGATGTCACCATCCGCCTGGATGCCGCGCTGAAAAAGCAGGCGGAGCAGCTGTTCGCTGAGCTGGGAATGAACTTCACTACGGCCATCAATATCTTCCTGCGTCAGGCCGTGCGGCAACAGAAGATTCCGTTTGTTGTTTCTCTGAAAACTCCGAACGCAGCGACGCTTGCCGCTATGGCCGAGGCGAAGCGCATCAGCCGTGACCCTTCGGAAAAGAGCTATACCGACTTCGTCCAGATGATGCAGGCGCTCTTGGTTGAAGAGTAAAGTAACACCTACCAGATACTGGTTTGGACAAGCCTAAGGCAGATATGGGGTAACCAGTATCTGCTAAGGTATGAAGCAAAAAAAGAGATAGGCGCCACCCCCTGGGGGAGCCTATCTCTTGCTTTACCGTATCGGGTTGCCATATGTTCAGCGGGTTAACCGGCTGAACCCGCCCTTGGGGGCTTTTCTCTAAGCCGTCTCTTCCCGCTTGTGGGCCTTTTTGGGTTCGGCCGTCACCAGCAGCGGCTCCTGCTTGTTCACCACCGACTCCCGGGTAACCACACATTTGGCGATGTCGGTGCGGGACGGGATCTCGTACATCACATTCAGCATGATGTCCTCGAGAATCGCTCTCAGCCCCCGCGCCCCGGTATTGCGCTTCATCGCTTCCTTGGCAATTTCCCGCAGCGCGTCATCGGCAAACTCTAAGTCCACCGAATCCAGCTCCAGCACTTTTTTGTACTGTTTAATCAGAGCATTGCGCGGTTCGGTCAAAATCCGCACCAGTGCGTCTTCGTCCAGGGAATCTAAGGTGACGATTACCGGCACCCGGCCCACGAACTCCGGAATCATGCCAAACTTCAGCAAGTCCTCCGGCAGCACCTGGCGGAGAATGTCGCCCACCTTCTGCTTATCCTTTTCCTTGATATCGGCACCGAACCCGAGGGCCTTCTTGCTGATCCGGTGGTGGATCAGTTTGTCGATCCCCTCAAAGGCACCGCCGCAGATGAACAGGATGTCCGTGGTATCCACCTGCAGGAAATCCTGCT
>CAZHIT010000209.1:0-4820 GCA_964533125.1 uncultured Candidatus Sumerlaeota bacterium | reverse complement strand
AAGATGCCGCCCCCGATATGCCCGCTGGAACCGGTGCCCGGAATAGTGAAATTGATCATCTGGGCCGCGAAAACAAAGGCACCCATTACCCCCATCAGCGGTATCTGCTTTTCGTCCAGCTCATTCCGCAATTGCTTAATAGAATAAGCTGCGACTCCGGCAGTGGCCGCATACATGGCGCCGCCTACCGCCGGCGAAATCAAAGCGTCAGCCATATGCATTTTGTTCATCCCCTTTTCTCTCATATGTAAGTTTCTAAATCCCAAATCCTCCGCTAGGGCTGATCACCTGTCCAGTGATATAGGCGGCGCCCCGGGAAGTCAAAAACAAAATCGTCCGGGCGACATCCTGCGTCGTACCCAGCCGCTGGAGAGGGACCGTTGAGCGAATCCCGTCCAGTACTTCCGGGCTTAAGCCGTCAAGCATGCCGGTCTGGATTACCCCCGGCGCGACGCAGTTTACCTGGATCTGGGAGGGGCCAAGTTCTTTGGCCAGGGCTTTGGTCAATCCGATCACCCCCGCTTTGGCTGCCGAATAAGGCACCTCGCAGGATGCCCCTACCATTCCCCAGATGGAGGCTACGTTGATGATCTTTCCTTCTTTCCGGGGTAGCATATGCCGCAGAGCGCTCTGGGTGCAATTGAACACTCCCCCCAAATTGACCGCCATGATCTCATCCCAATCCGCCTGGGTAATCTCGGTAAACAACTTAATCTGACCGACGCCCGCGTTGTTCACCAGCACATCCAGACCGCCAAACCGGCAGAGGCAGAAGTCCACCATCTCATCCACTTCCGACCGCCGCGCCACATCAGCCCGGAAAACTTCGGCCGGCAAACCCCGGTGGGTGAGCCGCCGCTGGAGACGGACGGCAATCTCCTCGGACCGGTGGTAATTGATGAGAACATTGTACCCCTTCAGGGCGAAGAGGAGTGCCGTCGTGCGGCCGATCCCTCGGGAAGCGCCAGTGATCAGCACTGTCCGCCCCGACTTCACTGCCCGCCGCCTCGCTTGGCCACGATCAGACCGTGGATCCAACCGGCCAATGCCTCCACCCCGGAGGTTGTACGAGCGGAAAGCGGGAAGATAGTGGCCTCCGGCTGAATCCCTTTTATTTCGGCCATGACCTTGTCCAGATCATAGTCCACATAAGGCAGCAGGTCCCCCTTGTTGATGACCACCGCCCGGGAATTGTGAAACATGGCCGGATATTTTAGCGGCTTGTCCTCACCTTCCGGAACACTGAGTACCGTCAATTTGAAATCTTCGCCCAGATCATATTCCGCCGGACAGACCAGGTTACCAACGTTTTCGATGATCAGCAGGTCTATCTTTGCGGGCAGGTCACCCAGGCACCCGGCGATCATTTTGGCGTCCAGATGGCAACCGCCCATGGTATTGATCTGAATGGCGGGGACCCCCAACCGAACGATCCGTTCGGCATCCCGGCTGGTTTGGACATCGCCTTCAATGACCGCGATGCTCCAATTCGGTTGCAACAGCGGCAGCATCCGCTCCAGGACCGTCGTCTTCCCGGCACCCGGGGAACCGGTAATATTAATGACCAGCGTTTTTTGAGCAGCGAAATGGTTCCGTAACATTTCGGCCTGGGTCCGGTTGTTTTCAAGGACGTAAGTCTTCAGGTCCACTTTCACCGCCATACCTCCCTATTTTTTATCCCAGCCACGGGTGTACTCCGGGTAACAATCAAGGCAGACTCGCTTTCCCTCCAGTAAACGGATCTTGTGCTCCGGCGCGCCTTCGCCGCAGCGCTCGCACCGGATGGTGGTGAACAGGCGGGCTTTTCCGGGCAAGGCAAAACCGGGCGGTTTAGACTCAAACAGCTCCGCGCCGGGCGTCGATAGAATTTGCTGGCGCCGCTCAATCCGGTCCGCCGGTCCGGCTATGTCTTTCCAGACGAGCCGGATGCTCGCGCCGGTGCTACGGTTAAAGAAGCTGAAGGCAATTTTGCCGGTACCCCGGTAGATCAGATTTCCCTTGCCCAGCGTGCAGCCGGTGATCACCTGGATCGCATCCACCGCGCAGATGTCGTTTTCGGTGATGCAGACCACTTCCTCGTCGGGAGAGAAAGTAATCCCGATGGCTAGCTGGGCGGCTTCGCAGGCCTTCACCCCAATGGCCAAGCCCGGGCACTCGTGACCATGGAACCGGACGCACCGTTCCCAAACCGTTTCGATCATCAATTCACCCCTTTCGCGACTGTTCAATGCCGAATTTCTCAGATATTCTTGCCGGTGGTGGTCATCGTCAGCTTTCCATGTTTAACCCCTTTGGCGCTAATGAGGCAGTCAGCAATCCCGGTAATCTCACTGGCCTTGCCTTTGACCACGATTACCTCCAGGCAATTGTGGGGATCGATGTGAACATGCAGGGAAGAAACGATTCTTTCGTGCGAATCGTGCTGGATACCGGTCAACTTTCCGCTCAAGTCCCGGACATGGTGGTTATAGACCAAGGTGATCGTGCCCATCGTTTCTGAATCCTCGGTTTCCCACTCGTGCTCGACCAGGTAGTCACGGACCAAATCCCGGATTGCTTCCGAACGGTTCTGGTAGTTTTTGCTGTCAATCAGGGCATCGAAACGATTGAGCAGATCTGAGTCCATGGAAATACCAAACCTGGTTAATTCGCTCATACCACCCCTCCAATCGTGTTACTATTTTTAATTTTATGCCACCATCATTGTAGCAATATCTTCTTATACTGTCAAGCTGAATCCAAGTTCCCCGGATCTTGTCACAATACCGTTAACAGAAACCAAGAACCCAACAATATTTCTTCTGCCTCTTTTCTCCACCATCTTATGTCCATCCCGTCTGCTACAACAAAACCCCACCCCAGAACTTGGGTGAGGTTTTTGCCTATTCAAAGCCTGTCGCCAAACCGTATTAAGTGAAATTTCGCCGTTAACGATGATACGTTTCCCCCCGCCCGATCTTGCACGCCCGGTAAAGCTGCTCCACCAATATCAGCCGCATAAGCTGGTGGGGAAAAGTGAACCGGGAAAACGACAGCAAACAATCCGCCGTCCGCAAAACGGCGGCGGATAGCCCCAAGGAACCGCCAATAACCAGGTTCACTTCCCGGCCGGCGGCCGATAAGTCCGCGAGAGATGCGGCTAGCTCCTCCGACGACATCTCGCGTCCTTGCACCGCGAGGGCAATGGTATAGCTCCCCGGCCGAAGCTGGCGGAGAATCCGTTCGCCCTCTTTGTCTTTGACCGCTTCTTCTTCTTTCACGGAGGCCTTCTCTGGAATCGGCTCATCCTCCACTTCAACGACGCTGACCCGGGCGTAGGGGGTGAGGCGCTTGAGGTATTCGTCGATACCGTCCCGGTAATATTTCTCCCGGACCTTTCCCACGGCGATGATCTTCAGCTTCATGCGTCCGGGTCACCCGCTTCCCGGCCGGCAGACTCATCCGGGCGGGCGCGAACAACGACATAAGCGGGGGCGGCGGGGCAAAAATTGCATTTGCCGGGGCAGCGCCCGGGCGCGAGGTTGGCCTGCTCCAGGGTGAGGAGTTCGGGCGGTTCCCCGGTCATATTCACGAAGTCGTCGATGGCCCGCTCGATGTGGGCGGAACACACAATGAACATTGACTGTACCTCCTTGATGGAACCTGCCTGCTATCTTAGCGTTTGACAGTAACGCAAGAAACGGGTGCTGGACTAGGGCAATGGCGCCTCTTCGAGCGTCACGCTCAGCAGCATCTGCCGTTCACCCCGTCTAAGTGAAATCTCAGCCCGAGCACCGACTGGCTGCTGGATAAGCACTCCCTGCAACTCTTCGATGGTATTTACCGTAGTCCCGGCGAGGGCGAGAATAATATCCCCGGCGCGCAAACCGGCCCGGGCGGCAGGCCCGCTGGCAACGGTACTCCGCACCATAATGCCGGCGTCAAAGTCTACCGGCAGACCGTAGGCCTGGAGGGTTGCCCGGTCGGCGAGGACGACCCCGAGCCAGGGGTGGGCAACCCGGCCGGAGGAGATGAGACTGTCAAGGATGGGCTTCGCGACCCGGGTGGGGATGGCGAAGCTGAGGCCTTCGATGCCGACGCCGGGGATTTTGGCGGTATTGATCCCGATGACCTGGCCCTGGATGTTGACCAGCGGTCCGCCGCTGTTGCCGGCGTTGATGGCGGCGTCGGTCTGGAGCAGACGCAGCTTGCGCTCGCCCAGCTCAAGGGTACGGTTGAGGGCGCTGATGACGCCGACGGTGACCGTTTGCTCAAACCCGAGGGGATTGCCGATGGCGATGGCCGCTTCGCCTACCTGGAGCAGGTCTGAGTCGCCGAAAGGCGCGGCGGGGAAGGCGGCGCCCTCGATCTGCACGACCGCGAGATCGGTCTGGGGGTCGCGCCCCACGAGTCTCCCGGGCAGGTTCTGACCATTAGCCAGGGTGACCAGCAACTCCTGCGCCCCTTCGACGACGTGGTTATTGGTGGCGATATAGCCGTCCGGGTGGAAAATCACCCCGGAACCGCTGCCCTGCACCACCGCCCGGGGGCGGTTAAACCAGTCGTACAGCAGGGTCTTGTTGGTGATGCCGACGACCGATGGGGTCACCTGCCGAACCACCTGGACCACGGGGTTGATGGCGGTATTCGCTTCGACGCTCTGTGGGATGACCTTGGCTTCCGGCGCTGCAATCTCCGGTCCGGCGTCCCGGCCGGTGGCGGCGGCCCCGAGCACCCCACCGAGGAAAGCGCTGACCAAAGCGATACCGGCGTAAACGGCGATCTGCCGCCGGGTGGCCGGGCCATATAACATAATAACCGCTCCTCCCAAACGAAGTTGC
>CAZHIT010000208.1:0-4835 GCA_964533125.1 uncultured Candidatus Sumerlaeota bacterium | reverse complement strand
TCAAGCGCCACGGCAAGCGGAGCATCGCCTACTTAGACGAAATCGGGTATCTGGATGACAGCCTGCTGGCCGTGCATCTGACCGAAGCCACGCCGGACGAAGTGGAACTGATGGCGCAGCGGGGCGTGACCATGATCGCCTGCGTCTGCTCCATCGGGATTATCGACGGGATCATCGTCCCGCTGCTGGAGTACCAGAGGGCCGGGGGCAAGGTGGCGCTGGGTACCGACCAGGCACCGGGCAACAACAACTGCAATATGTTTAACGAAATGAAGTTTGCGGCCATCCTTGGCAAATGCCGGGCCAAAGACCCGACGGTGCTCCCGGCCTGGAAGGTAATGCGGATGGCGACCATCGAGAGCGCCGAGGCGATCGGACTGGGGACGGAGGTCGGTTCGCTCACCGCTGGCAAGCAGGCGGACCTGATTATCATTGATATGACCCACCCGAACCTAAGCCCGGTGATTACCTACCCGATGCGGAATATCATCCCGAACCTGGTGTACGCCGCCCGGGGGAACGAGGTGGAGACGGTGATCGTGGGCGGTCAGGTGATAGTGGATAACTACCAGGTGCTGACGGTGGACGAAAAAGCGGCGGTGGCGGCGATGCAGGCCGAGGCGGATATCGTGGCGGCGGCAACGGTGGAGGATTTCCACCGGGCGAACCCGGAGCTCTCGGCGATGGTGGACGAGAGGCTGATCTAGGATGGTGAAGGGACCCGGCGGTCGATACATTCAATACCGCCTTGAGTGTAGTGTGATGCGGCTGCCGGGTCCCTTTTTGTTGAGGGGGACGGGGGCGCGGGGGGACGGGGCACTGGGGCGAAGCGCGGAGGGACGAAAACAAGGTGACGAGGTCGTCTTTGCCGCGTCGCTGCGCTCCTCGCAAGGACGTAATCCGGGGTCTGACCCTTTTTTCATAACCATGTGCCCTCCGTCAACCGGCTGTTTTGGAGACCAGCGCGCTTCGGTCACGCCGCGACTTACAGAAGCGTGGCAAGAGGACCGTCCGCGTGGTGCAGAAGTGCGACAGGAGGACCGTCCCCGTGGGGAAAAAGCGCCCCAAGAGGACCGTCCCCGTGGCGCACGCAAAATCACCCCTGTGGGGGTGATTTTGGTAATGACGGACGGGGGCAACGAGATCCTTCGACTGCGCTCAGGATGACATCACGATTGATACGGGGATTACGGCTTTATCCCAGCCGGGCGAGGGCGCGGTAGCCGATATCGCGCCGGTACTGAGCGCCGGCAAAGGCGATGCGTTCGGCGCCCTGGTAAGCGCGGTCAATAGCGGCCTGAACGCCGGGACCAATGGCGGTGACGCCAAGCACGCGGCCCCCATCGGTGACGACCTCGCTGCCGCGCAAGGCGGTGCCGGCGTGGAAAACGGTGACGCCGGGTACCTGGTGGGCGGCGGCGAGACCGGTGATAACCTGGCCGCGCGGATAAGGGCCAGGGTAACCGCCGGAAGCAACGACGACGCAGACGGCGGTGTCGGCAAGCCAGCGAACATCGGCTGCGGCCAGACGGCCATCGATGACCGCCTCCATGATCGCCACGAGGTCAGAGGCGAGACGGGGCAGGATGACCTGGGTTTCCGGGTCGCCAAAGCGGGCGTTAAACTCCAGGACCTTGGGGCCGGCGGCGGTGACCATGAGCCCGGCGTAGAGAACCCCGCGGTAGGGCCGCCCTTCGGCGGCCATCGCCCGGACGGTGGGGACCAGAATCTGATCGTACACCTGCGCCGCGAGTTCCGGGGTATACACCGGGGCCGGGGAGTAAGCGCCCATGCCGCCGGTGTTGGGACCCTGGTCGCCGTCGAAGATGCGTTTGTGATCCTGGGCGGAGGCCATGGGCACCACGGTGACCCCGTCGGTGAACGCCAGCACGGAGACTTCTTCCCCGACCAGACATTCTTCGATGATGAGCTTGTCCCCCGCCGCGCCAAAGGCCCGCTCGCCCATGATTAAGTCCACGGCGGCGTGGGCTTCAGCCCGGTCGGCGGCGATGATTACGCCTTTGCCGGCAGCCAATCCGTCGGCCTTGACCACCAGGGGCCAGGCGGCGGCAGTATCGAGGTACGCATGAGCCTCTGAAGCATCGGTAAACGTCCGGTAATCGGCGCTGGGGATGCCGTAGCGCTGCATCAGGTCCTTGGCAAAGGCTTTACTGCCTTCGATAATGGCGGCATCCCCGCTGGGGCCGAAGATGCGCAGGCCCCGCCGGGCAAAGACGTCGGTAATCCCGGCCGTGAGGGGCGCTTCGGGGCCGATGACCGTGAGATCTATCTCAGTCGCGGCGGCGAACTCCGCCAACCGCTCCAGCGCATCAGCCGGAATATCCACCGGTTCGGCTAGCTCCGCTGTGCCGGCGTTCCCCGGTGCGCAGTAGAGTTTGGTCACCCGGGGGCTCTGGGAGAGCTTCCAGATCAGGGCGTGCTCCCGTCCCCCACCGCCAACCACCAGTACTTTCATTGCCCTTCCCCCTCTGCCGCTTAGTGCCGGAAGTGGCGCATGCCGGTGCAGACCATGGCGACGCCGGCCGCGTCGGCCACCCGGATGGATTCTTCATCCTTCACCGAGCCGCCGGGCTGGATAATCGCCGTTATCCCGGCCTGGACGGCCGCTTCGACCGTATCCGGGAAGGGGAAGAAGGCGTCGGAGGCGAGCACCGACCCGGCGGCTTTCGGCCCGGCCTGCTCGATGGCGATGCGGGCGGAGCCCACCCGGTTCATCTGTCCGGCGCCGACGCCGACGGTCTTCCCTTCGCTCGCGAGCACGATGGCGTTGGATTTGGTGTGCTTGACCACCTTCCAGGCAAAGAGCAGATCCGCTAGCTCCGCCGCGGACGGGGCACGCTGGGTAACGACCTTCAGGTTCGCCAGGTCAAGTTCAGCTGTATCGGCATCCTGGACCAGAATCCCGCCGTTTACAGCCTTCAGGTCGTAACGGGCGGTCGCCGGGGTCAGGTCGCCCAGTTCCAGGAGGCGCAGATTTTTCTTTTGGGTGAGCACCGAGAGCGCTTCGGCGGTAAAGGACGGCGCGAGCACGATCTCCACAAAGATCTTGGCGATCTCCGTAGCCGTTTCGGCGTCGATGGGGCGGTTCGCGGCGATAATCCCGCCAAAAATGGAGACCGGGTCGCTCTCATACGCCCGCTGGTAAGCGGCGGCGATGGTGTCGGCGGTGCCCACGCCGCAGGGGTTAGCGTGCTTGATGGCGACGACGGCCGGCCCGGTAAACTCCTTGACCAGTTCCAGGGCGGCGTTCGCGTCGTTTAGGTTATTAAAGGACAACTCGCGTCCGTGCAGTTGTTTGGCGCCGGTGATGCTGGCCGCCGGGACAAAGGGTTCGCGGTAGAAGGCGGCTTTCTGGTGGGGGTTTTCGCCGTAGTGCAGTTTTTGCACCTGGCTGAAGGTGAGGGTGAGCGTGGGCGGGAAGGCGCTGCCATTGACCCGTTCCCAGAGATAACGGCTGATAATGGCGTCGTACTCGGCGGTGTGCTGGAAGGCCTCCACCGCGAGGCTATAGCGCAGTTCCTCGCTGACCATGCCGGTGGTCTGGAGTTCGGCCAGGACCGCGGCGTAGCGCTCCGGCTGGACCACCACCACCACGTCGCGGTAGTTCTTGGCGGCCGAGCGGATCATGGTCGGCCCGCCGATGTCGATGTTTTCGATAGCCTCGGGGAGGCTCACATCTGGCTTACTGATGGTCTGCCGGAAGGGATATAAGTTCACGATCACGAGGTCAATCGGCGTGATGGCGTGTTCAGCCAGCTGCTTTTGGTGTTCGGGGTTATCGCGGATGGCGAGGATGCCGCCGTGGATGGCCGGCTGCAGGGTTTTGACCCGGCCGTCCAAAATTTCCGGGAACCCGGTTACCTCGGAGACCTGGCGTACCGGC
Source organism: uncultured Candidatus Sumerlaeota bacterium (assembly GCA_964533125.1). GTDB lineage: Bacteria > Bacillota > SLNR01 > SLNR01 > JBMNPB01 > CAZHIT01. The sequence continues at coordinate 931 of CAZHIT010000208.1, read as the reverse complement.
ACTCCCGCGGTGGCAAGCAGTTTGGCTGTACCCCCGGTGGAGATAATTTCGATTTCCAGCTTGGCCAGCTCCCGCGCCAGATCGACGATGCCGGCCTTGTCAGACACACTGATGAGCGCCCGTTTAATCATCACTTTTACCCCTTTCCTCCGGTAAAATCCGCACCCGCCGCCCTTCGACCGCAAGCCGGCCCTGGGCGTATAGAGAAATCGCTTCCGGGTAGAGCCGGTGTTCCTGCACCAGCACCCGCGCCGCTAAGCTCGCCGCCGTGTCGTCCTCCTGGACCGGCACTGCCGCCTGGAGGATAACCGGGCCGGTGTCGACCCCTTCATCCACGAACATCACCGTACAGCCGGAAACCTTGGCCCCGTAATCCAGCACCGCCTGGTGCACATGCTCACCGTACATCCCCGGGCCACCGAAGGACGGCAGCAGGGCCGGGTGGATGTTCATAATCCGGTGGCGGTAAGCGGCGATGACCGGCTGGCCAAGGACGGACATAAAGCCGGCCAACACCACCAGGTCCGCCTGGAAACGGGAAATACACTCGAGCAGGGCCGCCGAATAGGCTTCTTCCGACGGGTAATCGCGCCGTCGCCGGACCTCGGCCGCGATGCCGTGCCGCCGCGCCCGCTCGAGAGCGTAGGCGTCCCGCCGGGAACTGATGACCACGGCAACCGTCGCGCCGCTGGTTTCCTGTTCACAATGGTCAATGATGGCCTGCAGATTAGTCCCCCCGCCGGAGACGAGTACGGCCAGGCGCAGCCCCTTCCGGCCGTTCATTCGGTAACAAACTCGACGACCGATTCGCCGGCCTCGACCCGGCCGATGATATAGCCGGTTTCCCCGAGTTCCGCGAGCACCCGGACGGTCTCTGCCGCCTGCTCGGCCGGAACCACGGCCACCATCCCGATGCCCATGTTCAGCGTCC
>CAZHIT010000207.1:1151-4845 GCA_964533125.1 uncultured Candidatus Sumerlaeota bacterium | reverse complement strand
CTTCGCCACCTTCCCAACCGCGAAAGATCAGTCCGACCTGCAGTTGGCCCTGGATTACGCCGCCGCCCGCCACCCGGACCTGGTCACCATCATCGGCGGCCTCGGCAAACGGTTTGACCACGCCTTCGGCAATGTCGGCCAATTATTCCTCGCCGCCGACCGCAGCCTTCCGCTTCGCCTGGTCGATGAAACCCACACCCTCCAGGTTTTTACTGCTATTCTGGAGGTAAGCGGCCAACCCGGGGACATCCTTTCCCTTTTCTCCCTCACCTCCGAAGCCCGGGGCATCACCACCACCGCCCTCAAATACCCCCTGCGGGGCGAAACCCTGTACTTTGGCGATACCCGCGGCCTGAGTAACGAACTGCTCGGCACCGCCGCCACCGTGACCGTGGAATCCGGTAAACTGCTCGCCATCCACGTGCAGCGCTGAGCCTGCTGTCCCCTCGCCGTCCCAAACCCCTTATGGGCGGGCCCTCGTGGCCCGCCCATCTTCGTCTGGCCAGGCGTCTTGGTCCGCCCTGGTGGACCTTGGCGTAGGGGCGATTCACGAATCGCCCGCCCCGCGTAATGAGGTCTGCCGGACATCGGTGCACATGGAGGGCTTGTCATGCGGCTTGGTCCAGGCCGCGCCCCCTCCCTGCGGACGTATGGACCGGCCGCTGCGCCGGCCAGACCCACTCCCACCGAAGCCCCGCTCCTCTCCGCGTAGGGGCGATTCACGAATCGCCCGACCCGCGTAATGAGGTATGCCGGACATCGGTGCATTTGGAGGGGTGGTCATGCGGTTTGGTCCAGGCCGCGCCCCCGTCTCTGCTGACGGTGGGGCAAGTCGCCGCGCTGGCCCGCCCCGTCGTCTTAGGGTTCACTCCCGCCCCGCCCACACCCGCCAAAAAACCAAGCCGCCCCACCCGGGGCGGCTTGATTCATTTCCAACTCAGCGCATCCAACAAATCCACAGCAACTACCCCGCATACAACTTACGTTTGATCAACCCTGCGCCTCATCCCTAGCTCAACGCTTCCAGCAATATCCCTTTGAGGCGCACGAACTCCGGCGCCGTCACAATCAAGTTCTCCCGCGGCCGGGGCAGGTCGATGCTCACCGCCTGCGTCACCCGGGCCGGTCGCTCCGAGAGCACATACACCCGGTCCGAGAGAAAAATCGCCTCATCGATACTATGGGTGATAAACAGCACCGACTGCCGGAACTTCTCCCAGACCTCCAGCAGCCACCGCTGCAGCTTCTCCCGGCTGATCGCATCCAGGGCTCCAAACGGCTCATCCAGCAGCAGAATATCGCTCTCTATCAGCATCGTCCGCAGCAAAGCCGCCCGCTGCCGCATCCCGCCCGACAACTCCGCCGGGTACGCCCGCTCAAAGCCCGTGAGGCCAAAAATCGGCAGCATTTCCCGCACCCGCTTCTCTGCCGCCTCCCGCCCCAGGCCCCCGATCTCCAAAGGCAGCAGCGAATTGCCCAGCAGCGTCTTCCACGGCAGCAGCAGGTCTTTCTGGGGCATATACCCCAGCCGGCGGATTTGTCCGCCCACCTCCCGGCCATCGATGCGGATGCTCCCGCTGTCCTGGCTCACGAGGCCGGTGATGATCTGGAAGATCGTGCTCTTCCCGCACCCGCTCGGGCCGATGAGCGACACAAACTCCCCCGGCGCCACGGTCAGCGAAATATCCGCCAGCACCTCCAGGCGTTTGCCGTCCTGGGTGAAATTTTTGACCACCCGACTTAAGCTGATTTTCGGCGTATCCATCTTGCCACCGTCGCTCTTCCTTTTATTCCGGCAGATACTCGCTGATCAGCATCCTGCCACCATCGCTCTGCCTTTATTTTGGCAGATACTCGTTGGTCATCGCCTTGCTGATGTCCGTCGTCTTCTCCACCAACTCGTTCGTCGTCAGCCAGTTCAGGTAGTTCTGCCACACTTCGACCCTCTGCTCTCCCCAGGCCGCGGCCTCCGCCTGATACTTATCCGCCAGCCACGCCTGGCTCGCCAGCACCAGCGCCCGATCGAGTTCCGGCGCGTTCGCCAGCAGTATCTCCGCCGCTTCGACCGGCTGTTCAATCGCCAGCGCGTAACCCTTGGTCACCGCCGCCATAAACTTCCGCACCACCTCCGGTTTTTCGCTGATCGTGGTTTCGTTCGTAATCAGCACCGGGGTGTAGTAATCCAGCACCGGGTCCACCTGGGCCAGGTCAATGTAGTTGAGGCTAACCCCTTTGACCTCGGCCGCAATCCCGTCCCAGCCGTAAAAAATCCACGAAAAGTCGGCGTTAGTCTCACTCGTCGCGAAGAAATCCGCCGAACCGGTCGTCAGAATCTCCACATCCGCCACGTTGGCATCGTATTTCTCCATCAAGGTCTTAATCGTCGCCTGCTCAATCGGCGAGCCCCACCCGCCGTACCGTTTGCCCGCAAAATCGGCGGGGGTTTCAATCCCCTTCGACTTCAAAGACGCAAAGCCGGAAGTATTGTGCTGGATCACCGCCGCAATCGACACTACCGGGATTTCCTCCAGGCGGGCCAGCGTCACTGCTTCCTGACTGCTGACCCCAAACTGCGCCTGATTCGCCGCCACCAACTGGTCCGCCGTACCCCCGGCCGGCTGGATGATCTCCACCTCCAGCCCTTCCGCCGCGAAATATCCCTTATCCTTGGCCACATACAGACCCGTGTGGTTCGTGTTCGGGGTCCAGTCCAGGGTCACCGTGATTTTTTCCGGGCCTGCCGCCGGTTTGGGCGCGCAGCCAACCAGACCAAACGCTGCCGCCAGCATCGCCGTCACCAGGAACGCCGCTAACCATTTTCTCTTCAATATAACCCTCCTCAGTCCGTTTGTTTTCAATCCGCTTTCTTCCGCATCCAGGGCATCGCCGCGTCCGCCGCCAGCTCCACCCCTTTAAACAGCACGATGCTCAGCGCCACCACCACGGTAATAGCCGCAAACAGGCTGTCCATCCTAAACGAATGCATCGAGCGGATCATGTACACCCCCAGGCCGTTATTCCCGCCCAGCCATTCGCCAATCACCGCCGCCATCACGCTGTAAGTAGCGGCAATCTTCAGACCCGCAAAGAAGGTGGACAGGGCGGCGGGCAGCTGCACGCTCGTCAGTATCTTCCACTCGTTCGCCCCCATCACCCGCATTAAATTGATCAGATCCGGGTCCACCGCCGCCAACCCCTCCGTGATGCTCACCACAATCGGGAAGAAGCACACCAGCACCACAATCAGCACCTTCGGCAGCACACCTATCCCAAACCAAATCATAATCACCGGCGCCAGCGCAATAATCGGGATGGTCTGGGAAATCACGAACACCGGGTACAGCAAACGCCGGATCAGGGTGAAGCGGTTTAAAACCACCGCCAGCACCAGCGCCACCACTATTGACGCCGCAAGGCCCAATGCCGCCTCGGTCAGGGTCGCCTGGCTATGCTGCGCCAACAGACCCGCTTTACTCACCAGGGCCAGCCAAATCGCCGAAGGTGCCGGCAGGATATAGCTTTTGATGGCCAAGACTTTAACCGCCGCCTCCCACAGCGCCCCCAGACCGGCCAGGAACAACAGCGGGGCCAGGCGGTTAGCGATACTTGCTGATCTTTTCATCGATGGTCGTCCCGTCCACGCTGTACCCGATCTTCACCACCGAGACCACCCGCTTGGCCCCGGCGTCCACGC
>CAZHIT010000207.1:0-1141 GCA_964533125.1 uncultured Candidatus Sumerlaeota bacterium | reverse complement strand
GATCATCCAGTTCCCCTTCCATCGTCGTCTCCATCGGGCCCACCACGTACTTAACCCCGGACGCCTGGATCACCTCGATCGCCTTGTCCACCACCGCGTAAAGCCGCTCGTCCGGCACAAATGGGAGCACCTGCAGGGATACATTGCATGTCGCCATTTTTATTTCCTCCTTTTTGTTTGCCAATATAAAACTGCCGTCCCGGAGGGCGGCAGTTCAGACCTTGACTTTTCCCTCCGCTGGCATTACCCAGATCAGGTTTCAGGGTCAGAACTGACTACCATTGATTATAGCACATTCCCCGGTTGGCAACAACAGATTTCCGGCGCGGCCGTTGCTTTTCCCGCCACTTCCCCGGTCGGGCAGGCATTACTGAAGCGCAACACCGAACACACCTGTCGGATGCCTACCGCCAGCCCCGCCGACAAGCCGGCCTCCTGCGCGACTTTGAATGCGGCAAACAACTCATCCATTTCCCCAACCAAAGTCGTCTCCATTGGCCCCTCAGCCGTCACCAACCCGCTCGCGGCGAGCGCCTGTGCGGCTGCTTCCGCCGCCACCGCCGCACTCTCCGGCACGCCCAGGGGCAGGATCTGAATCCCCAGGCTCCATTCTCCCGGCTTACTCCGGCAGCTTGTATTCAACGCCGTACCCCTCCAAAATCTCCGCCACCGTCCCGGCGACCACGGTCACCATTTCGGTGCAAAACAGTTTACGGTCATCCCCCATAAAGTCGGGATAAGCGCTCACCAAGGCATTGCAGGTAGGGTAGGCGTTCCCCGCGTAGCCCAGACGCTCGGCCAGCAACTGCCGGTACGCCGCCACCGCCGCCTTCAGGTTATCGGTCATCGGTCCGGTCGGATTCGGATCCCCAAGGTATTCCCCCAGCACCATTTCGCCGCCCTTCACCGCCCCGCATTCCCCTTCGCCGGTAATGCCCCCTTTGCGCAGCGACTGGTAGGCCTTGGCCCCGCACCCAAAGGTCGTGGCCATACAGATCCCGCAACTGTGGTGAGGTACGGCCTTCCCCTCATACAAGGTAAACGCTGTCTGTTTCGCCCGCTCTCCGCGACTTTCCACCAACCATCCTCCTCCCGGATACAAAAAATACTCTCCCAATAGAATTCGACTCTTTTCCGCTTT
>CAZHIT010000206.1:752-4846 GCA_964533125.1 uncultured Candidatus Sumerlaeota bacterium | reverse complement strand
CACCTGACCAAAGGGATGACCGAAATCGAGATTATCCGGCTGCTGCTGCGGCAGTTCCAGAGCGTGTTTACGCCGGACTGGGAAGCGCGGGCGGCCGAACTGGGGTATACGGTGCCGGAGATTGTCACCATCGCTTCGATGATTGAAGGTGAGGCCCGACTGCCGGCAGAGCAGAAAACTATCGCCGGGGTCATCCACAACCGCCTGGAGGCCGGGATGCTCCTGCAGGTGGATGCAACGATCTTGTACCTCTTGCCGGAGTCTACCCGAGTAGTGCTGTACGCCGACCTGGAGATTAAGTCACCCTACAACACTTATATTTACCCCGGGCTGCCGCCGGGTCCGATTGGCAACCCAGGCCGGGGGGCGATTGAAGCGGCCCTGTACCCGGAGGATACGCCTTATTACTACTATGTGGCCGACAAGGATGGGAGCCATATTTTCAGCCGGACCCTGGCCGAGCACCAGCGGGCGGTGAACCGGGTGCGGGGGAAATAAGGCATAATATAACGGAGATAGGATTGACCCGGATACAAAGGTGGGGGCAGAGTGTGATCAGTTCAAAAAAACCGGAACTGTTAGCCCCGGCGGGGAACCTCGAAAAGCTGCGCTTTGCCGTGCTGTACGGAGCGGATGCCGTGTACTGCGGCGGGGAGAGCTATGGGCTGAGAGCTTCGGCCGGCAATTTTACTCCAGCGGAAATGGCGGAAGGGATAAGCTTTGCCCACGCCCGCGGAGTTAAGGTGTATGTAACCGTGAACATCTTCGCCCATAACGCCGATTTGGCAGGCCTGCCGGCCTATTTGGAGTCTTTGGCCGCGGCCGGGGCGGACGCTCTGATCCTGTCGGATCCGGGAGTTTTCGCCATCGTCCGGCGCACCCTGCCGGCGATGCCCATCCACATCAGCACCCAGGCGAACACGACCAACTGGGCGGCGGTGCGCTTTTGGTCGGACCTGGGAGCCCAGCGGGTGATTCTGGCCCGGGAACTGCCGCTCGCCGAGATTGCGGAGATCCGCCAGAAGACCGAGGTGGAGCTGGAGGCCTTCGTCCACGGGGCGATGTGCCTGTCGTACTCCGGACGCTGTTACCTCAGCCACTACCTGACCGGGCGGGATGCCAACCAAGGGGCCTGCAGTCAGCCCTGCCGCTGGAAATACGCCCTGGTGGAAGAAAAGCGGCCCGGGCAGTACTTCCCGGTGGGTGAGGATGAGCGGGGGTCTTACATCCTGAACTCCCGCGACCTGTGCATGATTGAACACATTCCGGAGCTGGCCGGCGCCGGGCTCGCGAGCCTGAAGATCGAGGGCCGTATGAAGAGCGTGAACTACGTGGCCACGGTTACCCGGGCGTACCGGCAGGCTCTGGATGCTTACTGGGCGGATCCTGCGGGCTATGCCTTCGATCCCCGCTGGCTGGAGGAACTGGGCAAAGCCAGCCACCGCGCGTTTTCGACCGGTTTTTTTTTCGGCCGGATGGATGACGGACAGGAGCCTGCTTCCTCGTCCTATGTCCGGGATTACGCCTTCGTGGGCGTGGTCAAGGCATACCGCCCAGAGGCGGGGCTGGCGGTGGTGGAGCAGAGGAACAAGCTGGCGGTGGGGGACCTGGTCGAGTTTTTCGGACCCAACACGGCGACCTTCGCCCAACGGATTAAGCGGATGCAGGACGCGGACGGCCGGGAACTGACGGCGGCGCCGCACCCGCAGATGACCATATTGGTGCCGGTGGACCGGCCGGTTGGACCCGGTGATCTGGTGCGGCGGGCCGAGGGACCGGCTTCCTGACCGCCGCGGCCGAACCAAATACGCGTGACACAGGAGGTACGCTGATGCGCCGAAACAGAAGTTATTTATTGTGGCTGCTGGCCATGCTCCTGCTCCTGACCGGATGCCGGAAACCGCCGGCGGAGGTACCGGCCGAACTGACCGCGGCCGAGGTGGTCGCGAAGCTGCAGGCGGCTTACGCCGGGATAAACGATTACACCTGCACGACGGTGCTGACCCTGCGCTCCGGGACGGGCGGCAGTGATGAACTGGTGGTGGAGAGTGACCTGCGGGTGAAAAAGCCCCGGATGTTCCGGGAAGAGGTAAAAGCCAGCGGGGATACCGTCGGCCAGGTGACCATCACCAACGGGCGCACCCTGTGGATTTATACCCCGCAGGATAACGAAGTGGTAGTTTTAGACGATTTGGCGGTCGGGGAGTTTGTTACCGAGACCGGGGATTTGCAGGACGATACGCTCACGGCAGCGGTGCAGGAAACGGCCCTGGCGGACAATCCGATCCTGGTGGGCCGCCCGGAGCTGGATGGCAAGAGTACTTATTTACTTGAATACCAGCCCTTCACTGACGACTTCCTGTACGGCACGGGTCCGGTCCGGCTGTGGGTGGCGGCCGACAGCTTTTTGCCGGTCAGAATCGAGCGGCGGGACGAAAACGGCCGGGTGGTGATTGCGGTACTGTTCCGGGAGCTGAAGGTGAACACCGGGATGGCCGCGGGCGAGTTTGATTATGTACCCCCAGCCGGGGCGAAGGTAATGAACAGCGACGATATCGCCGGGACGCCGGGCGGTAACCCCGGCAGCGCCGGCGAGACCAGGTATTCCACCCTGGCCGAAGCGCAGCAGGCGGTGAGCTTCACCCTGCGCAAGCCCTCTTACCTGCCGTCCGGGTTTGCCGCCGGCCGGATTTACGGGGAGGAACGGGCGGGGATTCCGGTGATGAACCAGGAGTTCGGAATGGACAGCAAATACTGTATCCTTTCGCAAAGCGGCAGCGTCCAGGCGCTGGACAGTTACGGCGAGGGGAAAACGGTGAAAATCGGCAGTGCCGACGGCCGGTTGTACGAGGCCGACGGGGTGAGGGTGATCGCCTGGGCGAAAAACGGCGTTTACTTTATCCTGGTCGGCAATTTCAGCGAAGCCGAGCTGCTCAAAGTGGCCCAGTCGGTCTGATCCCATTACTGTATCCATGAAAAAGCAGCTACGGCTGCTTTTTTTTGTTGGCAGGCTGGGCAGGTTTTGACAGGAGCCGGCGCCGTATACGGCTGGTTTTCTGCGGGACAATAAGCACGAGGGGGTATGGTCGTGCTGAACGGAGAAGAATACGCCGCCGTCCGCAAGAGTCTGTATGACGCTTTTGAATACAATTTTATCCGCATCTGGGCCGACAAGATCCTCGTCGATGCCGACAAAACCGCCTGGCGTAATTTTGACCGCTGGGCTTCCCGGCGGTACGGGGCGATTATGAGCAAGGAGTTTACCAGCGTGCTGGTGGACCAGATCGTCAATAACATCTTGAGCGAAGGTTCCAAGGAGCAGAAAGAGAACATCTTTGACCTGATCATCGCGGTGCACGGGGAAATGATCAGCAACATCGACGGGGTGTACATCGCCACCAACGGCGAAGTGTTTTTCCCGAACGAAAAGAGCAAAATGCACTAGGGGCACCTTGGAGGCGGCAGATCCGGCTGGTAGAACTGAATGTGTGAGACTGCTTCTGCTGTGCTGTTTAAATCACCCAAAACTACGGTTAACGCCGTAGTTTTTTAGTTGTCAGCGGATCAGCCTGCGGTGCGCCTTAAGACCAGCCGTCGGCGGGCCCACAATCCCAACTGGCGGCGGGGAGCAAAATGTGATAAAATGAATAAGAAAACCGAACCACCACCGGAGGAGGTGAACCCATGGGCAAAGACCGCGGTTGGCAGTTTACCGTAACCGCCTGTTCAATCATTCTGGGCATACTACTGATGGTTCAGTTCCGGACGCAGCAGAATTACCTGCAGGCCAATTCCTCGCGCAAACTGGAGGATATCGCGGCCACCTTAATTCAGGTCAACGAGGCTTCGGAGCAGTTGGCGGCCGAGGCGGATAAGCTGCGGACCAAGCTGACGCAATACACCGAAGGGGAAAATATCCGCAAAATCATCGCGAGCGAACTGGAGGAAACCCGTCTGTACGCCGGACTGGTGGCAGTCAAAGGCCCCGGCCTGATCATTAACTTGGCGGACAGCGATTTGCCCCGGGTGGAAGACGAGAACTTCTACTATATCCACGACTGGTACCTGCGGGATATCGTCAACCTGCTCTGGAC
>CAZHIT010000206.1:0-742 GCA_964533125.1 uncultured Candidatus Sumerlaeota bacterium | reverse complement strand
CTGGACTGGGGGGGCGGAAGCCATCGCCATCAACGGTGAACGGCTGCTGACCACTTCGGAGATTACCTGCGGCGGGACGACCATCTTTATCAACCAGCATCTGGTTTCGCCGCCCTATGTGATCCGGGTGATTGGCGACCAGGTTAACCTGAACACCTCGCTGAAAATGGGGACGATTCTCCCCATCCTGACCGATATGCAGATGACCTACGGCATTGTTTTTTCGCTGGAGGATCAGGCGGAAGTGCTGATCCCGGGCGGGACGGTCGGACCGGCCTTTAAATACGCCCGGACCAACCAAAGTTAGGCACGCCGGCAGAAGAGGAGGAGCGGAGCATGATCAAACGGTGGCATATTCCCTTGTTTTTGGTCGCTCTGATCCTGGGCGGGCTGATGGCCGTGCAGTACCAGGCGCAGCAACAGGTGGAACAGGCTAAACTGTCTACGGCGGAGCGGAACGTGGCCTTGCTGGAGGTCCTGACCAAAGCCGAGGCCAGCCGGACGCTGCTGGAAAACGAGATCAATAGTCTGCGGCGTACCATTGCCGTGTACGAGAAAATGGCGGCGGACCAGATGGTGATTACCCCCGGGATTTCGGCGGAACTGGATACCCTGCGCCTGCTGACCGGCAATACGCCGGCCATCGGACCGGGGATCAGTATCTACCTCAATGACCGGGACGCCTTTGAGCCGATTGCCTCGAGCGACCTGCAGGACCTGGTCAATATCCTCCGGTACGCCG
>CAZHIT010000205.1:0-4846 GCA_964533125.1 uncultured Candidatus Sumerlaeota bacterium | reverse complement strand
GGACATCATCTCGGACGGCCTGCCGCTGGGAGCTATCCAGGTACCCGGCCACGGTAGTCCCATCATCATGCTCGCCGACCGGCAGACCACCGGGGGCTATACCAAACTCGCCTGTGTCATCACCCCGGACCTGCCGCGCCTGGCTCAGCTCCTGCCGGGCGACCGGGTGCGCTTTTCGCAGGTGGATTACCCAACCGCCGTGCAGGCGCTGCGGGAGTACGAGGCGCGCATCAATTGCCGGCTGGAGACCGGGCTGACACCGGTGGCACATTGGCGTCTTGGGGTGGACGGACGCAGCTACGAGGTGATTGTCGAGGAGAGGAAATAACCTCGTTTAGAGCATCGGATCCGCGAACAGACAGTTAAGCCGGGCGTACCCCCGGCTTTTCGTATGCCTAAACCACGACTGTACCCAAGCCCCGGCGCATCGGCGGGCCGTATAAAAACGGCGCAGGAAGGGACAATTAAAGGTAAAGTGAGGCCGGCAGCGGCAAATCCCGGTGAACTCTGCCCCCGCCAGAATATTACGGGAATACTAAGTACGTCAAGTGAAAGTAAAACAGCGGAATGCGGCGAAATATCACGCACCGAGGATATTGGCAGCGTTACCGGCGTAATGCCGCGATAGCTTACACCAATACTGCAATTAACCGACTGCGGCTAACTTGCCGGATTCCATTTCCAGGCGTAGAATAATTGAGTGGAGCCCGGCCGGATGGCAATAACGGCGGCCAGGCTCATTTATTTTTGCCGGCTGGAGAGGGAAGTGCGATGCGTCAGGACTGGATGAACGGACTGCAATACGCGGCCCTGGGAGCTTCGCTCGGGGTGACTATCGCTGGGTCTTTGCTGGCCGGCCTGTTCCTCGGGCGCGCGCTGGATGCCCGCTTCGGTACCGGCACCGTCCTCACTTTCGCCGGTTCCTTTGTCGGGCTCGGCGCTGGTCTGAGGTACCTCTTTACCACGGCGGCCACTATCGGCAAAAAGAAAGCCAAATAAAGCAGGAGGTGGGGCAATGGAGCATATCGGTGCAGAACTGGTCCCGGCGCTCGCGCGCTTTCACGTGACGACCACGGTCATCTATACCTGGATTATCATCGGCTTTCTGGCAGTTGTACTGGGCCTCCTCTCCCGCCGGCTGACGAACGAACCGGGCCAGGCGCAAAACGCCCTGGAACTGATCGTGGAAGCCCTGATCGGCTTTATCGAGGATGCTCTGCCTAACCGGGCCCGGCTGTTCATCCCGGTGGTCGGGACGCTCGCGACCTTCATCCTCTGCTCCAACCTCGCCGGCCTCGTCCCGGGGATGAAAGCGCCCACGAGCGATTTGAGTACCACGGTAGCCCTGGCGCTGGTGGTGTTCGGCTCGGTGCACTACTACGGCATCCGGACCCGGGGGATAGGGCGCCACCTGAAAAAATATTTGGAACCCTTCCCGCTGTTTTTGCCCATCAATATTATTGAAGAGCTTTCCCGCCCGCTGTCATTGTCGTTGCGTCTGTTTGGGAACATCCTGGGCGAGGAAGTGCTGGTCGTCATTCTGCTCTCGATTGCGCCGCTCCTGATTCCGGTTCCGGTGATGGCGCTGAGTATTCTGACCGGTTCGATCCAGGCCTTTATATTTACGTTACTGGCCCTGACCTACATCGCCGAAGCGACGGAAGGGCACCACTGATTGTAAACGAAGGGGGAAGAAAGATGGACGGAAGAATTGTGTTTTTGGTCGTGGCGATGGCTGGGGCGGCCGTAGCCATTGCCGTCGGGGCCGCCGCGGTGGCGGTGAGCCAGGGCAATGTGGCTGCGAAAGCGATGGAAGGGATTGCCCGGCAGCCGGAAGCCGCGGGTGAAATCAGCCGGACGCTCCTGATTGCCATGGCCTTTATGGAATCGCTCGCGATTTATACCCTGCTGATCGCGCTCAGTCTGATTTTTATCAATCCGCTGGCCCGGTTCTTAGAATAACGGCAGCGGCCGCTGGAGGGAGATGGTGGCGTGGAAATCAATCAGTATACCGTGCTCTGGCAGATGCTTAACTTCTTTATCCTGCTCCTGATCCTGCGGCGATTTTTGTTTAAGCCGGTGCTGAAGGTGCTGGACGCCCGCCGGGCGCAGATTGCGGCAACTCTGGCCGCAGCGGAGGCCGAAAAGCAGTCCGCGACCAGCCTGCGCGCAGATGGCCGTCAAGCAGGCCGAGGGGGAGAAGATCCTCGCCGCCGCCAAAAGTGCGGGCGAAGCGGCACGGGCTGAAATCCTGGCTGCGGCCGAGGCCGAAGCAGCCGCCTTGCTCGCGACGGCCGGGGAGCAGATTGCCCGCGACAAGCGGCAGGCCCTCGCGGACCTGGTCCGCGAGGTCGCTTCCTACTCGGTGGATATGGCCGAGAAAATGGTCCGGAAAACGGTGGACCAGAGTACCCACGATCAGTTGATTGCCGACGTCATCGCAGAAATAGGTGAGACCGAATGGAGAGTTTAAAACCGATTAACGTCAGCGTCGAATCCGCCTCTCCCTTAACCCGGACGGTGCGGGAGCGGATCATCCAGGAAGTGCGGGCCAAGCTCGGGCGCGAACCCATCCTGCAGGAGAAGGTGACCCCGGGTCTGTTGGCCGGCATCCGCCTGCAGATTGGGAGCCAGGTGATCGACGGCACCATCGTCGGCCAGATGGCCGGCTGGCGGGACCGCCCGGTAGCCGAGGTTCCAACCGCGAGCGAACTGGCGGAGGCCAGCCGGGTTATCCGCGAGCAAGCCGAGGCCAGAGCGCCCCGGCCTCTGACGGCGACGCTGGCAGACGACGAGAGGGAAGAAGTCAGCGCGCACCCGGCGACGGTGCGGGTGGAGACGGCCGTACCCTTAAGCGAGGCGGATGTGGTGCGTCTGCGGCAGCAGCTGACCGCCAAACTCGGGCGGGAGCCGATTATCGAGGTGCGCATCAACCCAGAGCTGGTGGCCGGTATCCGGGTCAAATACAACAACCGGGTGGTCGACGGCACGGTCGCCAATCAGCTCGCCGGGTTTAAGGCCGGCATGACCGGAGATGCGGCAGCAATGGCCTCTCACCCGACGCCGGAGCTGACGCTGGCGCAGGTGAACGCCCATTTCCGCGACCGGTTCCGGCAGTTTGCGCCGGCGATAAAAGCCGTGGAAGTCGGCACGGTCATCCAACTGGGCGACGGTATCGCCAATGTCTCCGGCCTCTCCGGGGTAATGGCCGGGGAACTGGTGGAATTTGAGCATAATATTTATGGTTTAGTGCTTAACCTGGAAAAAGACCAGGTGGGCTGCATCATTTTCGGGAACGATTCCCTCCTCAAAGAAGGGGAGACGGTAAAACGGACTGGGCGCTTCGTGGAAGTCCCGGTGGGCCGGGGCTTACTCGGCCGGGTAGTGAACGCTTTAGGGCAGCCGATTGACGGTAAGGGACCGATCCAGGCCGAAGGGTACCGCCCGGTAGATGGCCCTTCCCCTGGGATTATCGACCGGGAGCCGGTGCACGAACCCTTGCCCACCGGTCTTAAAGCCATTGACGCGATGATCCCCATCGGCCGGGGCCAACGCGAACTGCTTATCGGCGACCGGCGGACCGGGAAGACGGCTATTGCCATCAACACGGTTCTCAATCAGAAGGGCAAGGATGTCCACTGCATCTATGTAGCGATTGGTCAGAAGGCTTCGACCATCGCTTCCCTGGTGGACATTCTGGAGCGGCGCGGGGCGATGGCGTACACGACCATCGTGGCGGCGCCGGCCAGTGATCCGGCCCCCTTGCAGTACCTCGCACCCTACGCCGGCTGTGCCATTGGGGAAGAATTTATGTACAACGGGCAGCACGCCCTGGTGGTGTACGACGACCTCTCCAAGCACGCGGTGGCCTACCGGGCGCTCTCCCTGCTCCTGCGCCGGCCGCCGGGACGGGAGGCGTACCCCGGCGACATATTCTACCTGCACGGACGCCTGCTGGAACGTTCGGCCAAGCTGAGTGCGGAGCGGGGCGGGGGTTCGCTTACCGCTTTGCCGATTATCGAGACCCAGGCCGGGGATGTGTCAGCCTATATCCCGACCAACGTGATTTCGATTACCGACGGGCAGATTTTTCTGGAAAGCGACCTGTTCTTCGCCGGGGTGCGCCCGGCGGTAAATGTCGGACTTTCGGTCTCCCGGGTGGGCGGGGCGGCCCAGCTGCCGGTGATGAAGCAGGCGGCCGGGCACCTGCGCCTCGACCTGGCCCAGTACCGGGAACTCGCGGCCTTCGTCCAGCTCGGGTCGCAACTGGATCAGAGCATGAGCGCGCGCCTCGAACGGGGGCAGCGCATCGTCGAGATTTTAAAGCAGGACCTGTACGCCCCGATGGCCGGGGGAGAAGAAGTCCTGATGATTCTGGCGGCCGTGAACGGCTACCTCGACCGGATTCCGGTGGCCGCGTTCAAATCCTTCGAAGCGGAGTTTTTGGAGTATTTCCGGCGCCAGCACCCGGCCTGGATGGTACGCCTGGAGCAGGGGACCAAACTGACCGAGGCGGCGCAGACCGAGCTGAAGGCGACTATCGCCGCCGCCGTAGAACAATGCCTCACGCCGGCGCAGGCCGCGACCTAGAACGGGGGGCCGGACATGGACAGTATGCGGGAAATCCGGGCCAAAATCAAAGCGGTGAACAGTATCGAGCGGGTGACCCGGTCGATGAAGATGATCGCCGGCGTCCGTTTGCACCAGGCGGAACAGCGGCTGGTGGCGGGGCGGCCGTACGCGGCGGCGCTGCGGGCGCTGCTAACCAGGGTGACAGCGGGGATGCCCGGGGCTGCCCCCCATCCCCTCCTGCAGGAGCGGGAAATCTGGCAGCGGCGCTACGTCC
>CAZHIT010000204.1:0-4877 GCA_964533125.1 uncultured Candidatus Sumerlaeota bacterium | reverse complement strand
AGACCGCACACGGTGCGTAGCGATACGCCAAGCTCGACCGCCAGTTTGTCCTGGGTCATGCCAGTGCGCTCGATAAGCTGGCGCAACTCGCGCCAGTCGCTGTTATTTTCGGACATTGAATACTCCCAATGTGATTAGTTTCTCATACGCAAGTATAGCGTATTTGTCATAGTCAAGGTCAAGCGGCATCACGCCGTCGGGTGGCAGCGTCATGCACGGTCTACAGCCCGTCGAGCCGCCAACCAGGTTGCCGCTGGTGGCCGAGCGGATGCCGCGCGTGCTGCCAGCGGCGTAGTAGAACCGCACGTTCACACCGAGTAACTCGCCTGTATCTTCAAACACACCGCCGCCCGCGCATTTGGCCACGCGCACGAAGCGGCGCATGTCGCGGCACGCGCGTATCGTGTCCATCAGCGGTGTGCCGTCACGCAGCAGGGCCACCAGCGCGTCATTCACAATGTCGCAGTCCGGCGTGATCCCGGACGGGCTGGAGCGCGGCGACACACCGGACGGGCTGAACGCACCTTTGGCGATGTGGCTGCCGTCGGGACGGAAAGCGATCCTAGTTTGGTGAACCTTCTTCAGCCGAAGCAATCGCTTCGGCTGTTGGGGGCCGGGAGGGAGAGCGATGGCCTTGTGTCCGGATACGGTTAGCTTCTTGGTCGGAATGGCGACCTATACCATTACGTTTATCAGCGTGGTCTATGCGAGCGGCAACTCGGTCTGGTGCTATCGGGTGACCGTGACGGGAAGCCCCGGGCTGAGCCACTGGGTTCTGGGGATGTTTGAGCTCTGCCCGGAGCTCTTAGCCCAGAAGGTGCTGAGCGTAACCCGCAATGGCGTACCGCTCTTGCCGGGGACGGAGTATGAACTCGGTACCTCGGACGGAGTGACCGGGATCAAATTTGAAGTCGGGGTCGAGGCGAGCCAGAGCCCGGTGCAATATTGCGTCACCCTGGAGGGCGAGTACACGGCGACGGCGGTCGATGTGGCGGTCAAGGGCGGGCCTGGCGCGGCCCAGAAGCAGGTGGACGCCCTGTGCGGGCCGTCCTGCACCCTGCGGGAGGACAGCATCAACCAGCTCCTGGAGTCGGTCGCGCTGGAAGAAGCGGCCCTCGCCCACCTGGTTAACGCCGAGGCGGAGAAAGTCCAGTGGGCCCTCGGGACGCTCTCCGGCGCGCCGGGTGATGTCCCCCTGGAGAAGGTTATTGCGCTCCAGCACCAGGTCGGACGGGTGCTGCGTACCGCGATTAAATACCAGATGCTCCTCCAGTTCAAACTCGAAGATCTGATCGATGCCGTCCCGGCTACCGGGCCGGCCCGGCCAGGGCCTGGAGTCCCCCCTCCCGGACCCGGGCTGGAGACGGCAACACCCGGGCCAGAGCTGGAGACGGTCCGCCCGCAGCCGAACTGCGGGTACGGCGGTGGGCCAAGCGGCAATGCTAAAACCAAATAAATCCTCCCTGACCAATACTTGTCAGGCCCCTCGGTTATGCTCTAGTCAGCAAAGCCGGGGGGTTTCGTTTTGGTCCGGGCGGGAACCACGGACCAGGTCCAGGCGGCGGCCGCGCCCACCCCCCAAAGAGGCAGGAACGGAGGCAGCGGCAAACGGCCGGGGGATAGTGGCTGCCGTAATCCAAAGGGGGTGAGCGGTGCATGAAAGTGCTCTTTACCGCCCTGGGGGGCGGGCAGGAGGTGGGCCGGAGCTGCTATTTCGTGCAGCTGAACGGGACCAACCTGATCCTGGATTGTGGCGGCCGGAGCGACTGGGCTGCCACGCCCGAGCCGGACTTGGACTGGCTTTTACACTCCGGTCTGATCCGGTCGTGGGCTGAGATCAACTACATCCTGATCTCCCACAGCCACATGGACCATATCGGGGGCCTGCCGGTCCTGGCGGGGCGCTGCCGCGAGGCGGCGATTTTCGCGACGGCGCTGACCCGGGACCTGGCGTACGAACAGCTCTGGTGGCGCAGCACCCGGTTCGGCGGGACTCAGGCGGAGCAGGCGGAGGAGCGGGAGCAGGTGGACTGGACGTTGTCGCGAATCCAGGCCCTGCCCTACGCGGCGCCACAGCCGCTGCCGGGGTTCACCCTGACCCTGTACGAGGCCGGGCACATCCCGGGGGCGGCGATGGTCCATCTGCAGACCCCGCGGGGGAGCCTCCTCTATACCGGGGATTTTTGCGACCGGGCGACGCCGATCACGGCGGGCTACGCTCTGCCGCCGGACCTGCGGCCGGAGGTAGTGCTGGCCTGCGGTCTGCACGCCCACCACCCGGAGCAGAGTGTCGAGGGCGGCCGCCGGTACCTGGCGGCGCAGCTGCGGACCGAACTTGAGGCGGGCCGGACGGTGTGTCTGCGGGCGAACCAGCTGACGAAGGGGGTGGAACTCCTGGCGATTATCAACGGGCTGCAGGATGAGGCGGCGATCCCGCTCTGCCCGGTGTATTTGGGCCGCAGCGTTTATCCGGTGGCGGAGCGCCTGGGGGCCGCTTATGGCCGCCTGCTGCGCGCTAACCACCGGCGCCTGGAGCCTGGGGCGGCGGCGCCGGGGCCGGGCATCGTGATTGCCGCGGACGAGCCCTTCCCCGCCGGGCCGCATATTGCCCTGCCGGCGGACTTCTCTCTGCACGCCGACTACCGGGGTTTGGCCAATCTCCTGCTGCGCTTAAACCCCCGCATCGGCTGGGTAGTCCATACGGCCGCAGCCCACAGCGATGGGCATAAGGGTTTTTTGGGCTTCGAACTGCTGATCGATCCGGCGTCGCGCACCCAGCTAAGTTACCCCGAAAACGGAGATATCTATACATTAAGTGAGGTGTACGCATGAAACCGGCAAAAACCATCCCCCCCGAGCAGCTGGAGCGGATTAACCAGGCCGTGCAGGCCAAGGCGCAGCGGGGCCGCTCCGCCCAGTCCGACTATGAGTTTGGCAACTCCCTGCTGACCATTCTGCTGCGTCTGCCGGGCCTGTCGGCCCCGGAGCTGGCCTGGCGGATGAAGGCCGAAAAGCGTTGGGCGGTGTCGGCGGATGCGGTCGATCGTCATTTGCGCCGGCTGCAGCTGCGCGATCCTGAGGTGCGCCGTTTGCTGGTGCTGTGGGCGGCCCGGGTAACCCCGGTGGTCAGCGACTGCCTGGCGGGCGAAAAAGAGGCCTTCCCGCAATACCAGACGCTGAAAAAGCAGAGCGCGCTGGGCGAACAGACGCCACCGCACCCGAACCAGGCGCGGATCCTCCTAAACCACCTCTTTTTCTTCCATCCGCAGCTGCGGTCCTTGCCCAGCGCCCGGGAAGTCCTGCACCTGGGGCCGGCGTTCTCGAAGGAACTGATCGAGCAGATAGTAAATGACGCCTATTACGCCTACGGGTTTGCCCCCCAGACGGTGCCGGCGCTCGACCCGGCGGCTCTGGCCCGGGAGCTGGCCCGGACGGAGGCGAACCTGCAGCGGAGCAGCGAGATGCTGGAAGATTTGCAGCGGGAGTTTGAGCAGCAGCTGGAAGCGAGTTTAGGAGAGGAGCGGGCCAGCTTTTTCGCTCTGCTGAACTCGGAGAAATACGGCTGCCTGCTGGATGGAATCTTTGCGACGGTGCGGGGGATGGATGCGCTGCAGCAGAGAGGCTATGTGTTCCCGTTCGAGATTGGCGGCTGTGAGATTATGTACCGCAACTTCGTCCGCTTTGTGCGCGATAATGGCATCAGCCCTATCCGTCCCATCGGCCAGGTGTTTCGCCTGACGGCGGTGGAGGCGGAGCAGGTGCGGTACGAGGGGACGCCGTTTGGCAGTGACCACGCGACGAAGCTGGTGCGGGTGGTGAGCCCGGGCTGGCAGATGAAGGAGCCGGGAATCATTATCGCGCGGGCGCAAGTGAGCGAACAGAAGGAGGAGTAGCCGATGTCGCCGGGCAAAGAATCGGACCTGTGCTTTGGGATAGACCTGGGGACGACGAATTCGGTTCTGGCCTTTGTCAACCGGACGCCGGGGGCAAGCTGGTCACCAAGGTTCTGGACATCCTGCGGCTGGTGGACGCCGGGGGCAGCAGCGATACCGGTAGCCCGGAGCGGGAACGGATGACTTCCAGGAGTGGGCCCCTGCTGCCCTCCTGTGTGTATTATCAACCGCAGGGAAATGGTGGGTATACGCCCATCGTCGGCGACTACGCCAAACTAAAACACGCCGTCCGGCCGGACCTGGTGGTGCGGTCGGTCAAAAGCCAAATGGGCCAGCCGGCGGTACCGTGCATTAACGCGGCGGTGCCGGACCAGACGCCGGCCGCGGTGGCGGGACGGATTTTGGCGCACATGGTGAAGGAGGCGCAAGATAAGCTGCGCTCCCGGGTGGAGGATGTGGTCATCACCGTCCCGGCGAGCTTTGACCCGGCCATGCGCCAGGCGACGCTGGAGGCCGCCGCCCAGGCCGGGATTATGGTGGGCAATGGGCGGACCATCCTGTTGTCGGAGCCGAACGCCATAATCTACGACCTGGCGGACCAGATCCAGCAGGGGGAGATCCCGAAAACGGTGCTGGACTGGAGCCAAAAACGCCTCGTGCTGGTGTACGACATTGGCGGCGGGACCACCGATGTAACTATCCACGCCATCAGCCCGAATCCGGATCTGCCGGAGGCGATCCGGGTAGACGACATCGCCATCAGCCGCTATACCCGCCTGGGGGGCGACGACTTTGACGAGCGCCTGGCGGCAGCGATGTTTGAGCGGCTGCTGCACCAATACCGCAGCCAGCCGGACATCGTGGCGCGGCTGCAGAAGGACAAGAAGGATATCTTGCCCAGCCTGCTGGGGTACGCCGAGGACCTGAAGTTCCGCTTAAACTACCGGGCTACCCATGCGACGGACGACTGGACGGTGCTCCCCG